>CAZWVH010000001.1:0-82688 GCA_964636945.1 uncultured Caulobacterales bacterium
GGAGCGAAACCGGGCCAAGCGGCGCTTGCGCGAAGCGGCCCGGCAGCTTGCGCCGCTTTATGCGCGACCTGGGGCTGACTATGTATTTATCGCGCGGGCGAGCACGAGTGCGCGCGACTGGCCTGGTTTGCTTGACGATGTGAAAAGCGCATTGATAACGCTGAGCCAGGATCAGACTTAAAGCATTGCCGGTGCGCGCTGGACGGGGCCAGTACGCAACACAGCGGCTTTGTATCACCACAGGCGCACGACCATGGATGACAATAAACGACTGCTGCTCGCCCTGGTGCTATCCACCCTGGTGATGTTGGCGTGGATGGCGTTTTTTAGCCCCACGCCAGAACCGGCCGAACCCAATCCACAGGGCGGCGTGAACGGGGAGCAAACCCAAACAGCGGATGGACCCGGCGCTGCGATGACCACGCCGCTCGGTGCGCCCGCGTCGGTCGACCGCGAGACCGCACTGGCGGAGCGGCGCTCTATCCGCATCGAGACGCCGGCGCTCAAGGGGTCGATCCGTTTGGACGGCGCGCGCATCGATGACCTTGAATTGATGGATTATCGCCAGGAAGTCGATGACAACAGCCCGCCCGTTGTGCTGCTGCGCCCGAGCGAGACCGAAAGCGGTTATTATGCGTTCCACGGATGGCGGCAAATCGGGGCCGATGACGCGGACACGCCAGGGATCAACACGCCTTGGCAACAGGTCGACGGCGATGTCCTGACGCCCGAAACGCCCATTTCCCTTTCTTACGCCAATGATGACGGGCTATTTTTCACCCGCACCATATCGGTGGACGAACACTACATGTTCACCATCACCGACGAGGTGGCGAATAATTCCGGCGAAGCGGCCACCTTTCGCCATTTCGGCGCGGTCTTGCGTGAGGGCATTCCCGATGACCTTACTAACTTCATGATTTTGCATGAAGGCGCGGTGGGCGTGTTCAATGACGCGGTCTATCAGCGCAAATACAAGAAACTGGCCGGCGACCAACGCCGCGCTGCGGATGATCGCAGCGTTTATGCGAAGTCAGAACCGATCGCCAGTGATGGGTGGCTGGGCTTCACCGACAAATACTGGCTCACCGCTTTGATTGCCCCGCAAATTGACGGGGGAAGCGCGAGCGTCCCCGCGGCCGAAATCGCCACACCCGGCGACCCCTTGGGCGGTGTTGAGTTGTCTGCGCGCGCAGGCTATCGCGTGATCCGCCCGGCCGATGAGAATACCGCCACCTACACAGCAGAAACCTGGGTTGACGGCCTCATGGTGGCCCAAGGTGAAAAGCTGACGGTGACGGCGCACATGTTCGCCGGGGCCAAGGATGTGGCGTTACTCAACGGCTATCGCGAAGACATTGGCATTAACAAGTTTCAATGGGCGGTGGATTGGGGCCGGATGGCCGGCATTTTGACCAAGCCATTCTTCTACACGCTCGATACCTTCCAGGAGTGGACGGGCAGCTTTGGTCTCGCGATTCTCATGCTCACCATTGTGGTGAAGGCCGTGTTCTTCCCGCTCGCCAACGCATCCTATAAGTCCATGGCGAAGATGAAGAAACTTCAGCCCAAAATGACCAAGATGCGCGAGCGGCACAAAGATGACCCTCAAGTGCTCCAGCGCAAAATGCTGGAGCTCTATAAAAAGGAAAAGGTGAACCCGCTGGCGGGCTGTCTGCCGCTGATCCCTCAAATGTTTGTCTTTTTCGCGCTCTATAAGACGCTATTCGTGACCATTGAAATGCGCCATGCGCCATTTTTTGGTTGGATCCAAGACCTATCAGCGCCCGATCCCACCAATGTGTGGAATCTGTTTGGGCTGATCCCCTACGACCCTGCCTCAGTTCCCCTGATTGGCGGCCTTATTGGCGCGGGTGGATTTTTGGCGCTTGGCGCCTGGCCCATCATCATGGGCATTTCCATGTGGGCCATGCAAACGCTGAACCCTCCCCCGCCTGATCCGATGCAGGCGCGGATTTTCGGCCTAATGCCGATCATCTTCACCTTTGTGCTGGCGGGTTTCGCCGCCGGCTTGGTGATCTACTGGACTTGGAACAATATTCTGTCATTCCTCCAGCAATACATCATCATAAGACGTCAAAAGGTGGACACGCCCATCGGCAGCTTTCTGGCGCGCAATTACGAACGGATGAAAAAGGGTGAAATGACCCCCGCCACCATGGCCAAGTCCGTCAACTCTGGATTTGCTTCGGCCGGCCGCCGGCTGAAAAATGGCGCCCAGTCGATCAAGGACCGCTTTTCAGGAGCGGGCCGCTGAGCATGGACGATCCCGATCTCGATCTGGAGGCGGGACGGCTATTGTTCGCCCGGCCCATTGACTTCATGCTCGGCGTGACGCGTTTGAATGATCTTCCACCGCCCACATCGCCTGAGATCGCCTTCGCCGGCCGGTCGAATGTGGGTAAGTCCAGCTTGATCAATGCATTGACCGGCCGAAAAGCGCTAGCACGCACCTCCAATGCACCCGGGCGCACGCGGGAACTGAATTTCTTCTACATAGACTGCGTCCTGCGGCTTGTCGACCTGCCGGGCTTTGTGTTCGCCACCGCCCCTAAGACCATTGTGGAGCGGTGGACCGTGCTCACACGGGATTATCTGCGAGGGCGGGCGAATTTGGCGCGTGTGTTCTTGTTAATTGATGGCCGACGGGGCGTGGGCGGCAATGACGAAGGCGTGATGGACGCGCTGGACGAGGCGGCTGTCAGCTATCAAATCGTGGTGACGAAGCTTGATAAGTTGAAGATGGACGAGCGCGATCCACAACTCGAGGCTGTGCGGCGGAAGATTGCCAAGCGTCCGGCCGCTTTTCCGCGCATTGTGGCGACTTCGAGCGAAAAACGCCTTGGCATTGACGTATTGCGTGCGGAAATTGCACTGCTTTTGTCACAAATGCCGCGGAGTGAAGGAGTGTCTGTATGAATACCGTCCGGATTGCGTTTTCTTTCCGGTTTCTCGCCCTCTGCGCGATGTGCGCGCTTGCCAGTATGGCGCTCCCCGGCGCGGCAAAAGCCGAGTGGCGATTGTGCAACGACTCGAGCTTTGTGGTTGAAGCCGCAGTTGGCTACCAAGATGGCGGCAATGTGTGGACAGAAGGCTGGGTGCGCATTCGCCCGGGCGGGTGCACAACCGCGATCGAACGCGAGCTCATTCCCGGCGAACATTATCTGTACGCCCGGTCGTCCTCAGCCCACCAAGGCGGACGACGTGAATGGGCCAATGATATCGAATTGTGCGTGGACGACGTGGAAGAAAACTTTCTGTTCTCCAATGGTGTTCAGTGCGAATCGGTGGGCGCATCCACGCGATCATTTGCTGCAATTACCGTGGACGCGTCGACCTGGCGCACGCGTTTTGTCGAGCCGCGAGAGCCCACGCCTGGCCGCCGCATCACATCTGAGAACGCCAGAGCGGGCGGCATCCAACGCTTGTTGAGCGATGCGGGCTATTACGATGCGTCACGCATTGATGGGATCCCTGGCCGGCGCACCGAAAATGCGGTTCGCGAATTTCTTAATGAGATTGGCCGCACCCGCCGTCCCGGCGACAATGAATTGATCGACTTGCTCGAACGCCAAGCAAAGACCAATGCCGAACGTCGGGGCCTCACGGTCTGCAATCGGCTGTCGGATGACGTGGAAGCGGGAGAGAGCATTTGGGCCGCGATTGCGGCGCGACGCGACAGTGCCTGGGAGTCGCGTGGATGGTGGCGTCTTGCGCCCACCGAATGCGCCACATTGGCGAACGAAGAAGTCAATGGCAGCGACTATTATCTCTATGCCGGCATTTTGGAGGAGGAAGGCGAGCGCATTCTCAAGTCAGGAGAAGAAACCTTCTGTTTAGCTCGTGGGCGTTTTGCTATTGTTGGCCGCACCCGCTGTGAAGAGCGCGGCTACAGCGAAGGCAAGTTTGTGAGCGTGCAAAGCGAGGGATCAGCCACCGTTATTGACCTCACCTCCGAGCAATTCAGTGACACGGTGGTGTTTCAGGACTAGATCCCCACCATGTCCGATCTGAAAAAATTATGCGGCACCGAAGTGTGGGTATTTGATCTCGACAATACCCTCTACCCATCGGAAACGAATCTGTTTGCTCAAGTGGACCAACGCATGACGGCGTTCATTGCCAGCCTGCTTGAGCTGCCGGCCAACGATGCGCGTAAGGTCCAAAAGGAATACTATGCCCAATACGGCACCACATTGTTTGGCCTGATGAAGCGTCACCATGTGGATCCGGAACATTTCCTGGACTATGTTCATGACATCGACTTTGCCGCGCTGAATCCGTGTGACGTGTTGCGTGGGCGAATCGCCACATTACCAGGCAAGAAATACGTCTTCACCAACGGCTCGCGAGACTATGCCGAACGGGTGCTCGAAGCGCGCGGCTTGAGCGATTTATTTGATGGCCTGTTTGACATCAGTGCAGCCGAACTGACGCCCAAGCCACATCGCGAAGCGTATGATCGATTTCTGTCCGCATTCCAAATCGCTCCAAGCACCGCCACCATGTTCGAAGACATTCCGCGCAATCTCGAAATGCCTTACGCGATGGGTATGACGACAGTGCTTGTGCGCACCGCCATGGATTGGAGCCACGAACCGGCAGGGGCGCGACCGGCTGGGACCGATGACGCCTACGACCATGTTCACTATTGCACCAGCGACCTTGCGGAATTCCTCGGCGGCGTTCACCACGCTCTCAACGCTAGGTCTGACACATAGACAATGGGGGCAACCATCATGATGGCGATGCCGGCGGCTGAAGCCGCCATAAACGAGGCATGGGAACAACGCAACGACCTCACCGACGCGCTCAAGGCGTCGGCTCGCCCCGCCGTGGACGCCGCGCTCGAGGCGCTTGACCGCGGCGAAGCGCGCGTAGCGTCCCCAAACGCGGATGGCGAGTGGCGCGTCCATGAATGGCTGAAAAAGGCTGTTCTGCTGAGCTTTCGCTTTCGTGAAATGCGGCTCACACCGTCCGCTCCGGTTAAGGGGCTGCATCAATGGTGGGATAAGGTCCCCCTCAAGACCGATGGCTGGACAGCCGAAGACTTTACTGAGGCGGGGTTTCGCTTCGTGCCACACGCCACTGTCCGCCATGGCGCATATGTTGCGCCCGGCGCCGTGCTTATGCCCTCCTATGTCAATATCGGCGCTTATGTGGACAGTGGCGCGATGATCGATACCTGGGCCACTGTGGGCAGTTGCGCGCAGATTGGGAAAAATGTGCACATCTCTGGCGGGGCAGGAATCGGGGGCGTGCTCGAGCCGCTGCAAGCCGCGCCGACGATCATTGAGGATAACTGCTTTATCGGTGCGCGTAGCGAGGTTGCCGAAGGCGTGATTGTGCGCAAGGGCGCCGTATTGGCCATGGGCGTATTTGTGTCCCAGTCCACCAAAATCGTCGATCGTGACAGCGGCGAGGTCACCTATGGCGAGATCCCCGAAGGCGCGGTTGTCGTCCCGGGTGTGCTCCCGGACAAAAAGCGAAAGCACGGCCCGCACTTGGCCTGCGCGGTGATCATCAAGCGTGTGGACGAACGTACGCGCTCCAAAACCAGTATCAATGAGCTGTTAAGGGGGTGAGACGCCCCGCGCCCAGCTTCAAAACGCCTCTTTTCTGAAATTAGATCAGCATTTATATTCCTCGTTATATAAATAGTTTGATTGAGCTGAATTATGCAGGATATTGTTCGCGAACTGGGGTTTTTGTGTCTCGGCACGCGGTTCAAACGCATTGGCGAACGGCTACAGGCGGACACGCAAGCTTTGATCGACGGCGCCGGGTTTGCGGTGCAGGTGCACAATTACCCCCTGCTCGCCGCGCTCGACCGGCTTGGACCGCTGACCATTGGTGAATTGGTCGACGCGCTGGGCATTACCCAGCCCGGCGTCACTCGCAATGTGGCGAAACTTACCGAAGATGGCCTTCTCGTCGTGCGCAGCGCCCCAGATGACCAGCGTAAGCGAATTGTCGCTCTTTCCCCCCGTGGACACGAGGTCGTGAACGCATCAAAGCAAGAACTTTGGCCTTTGGTCGAAGCCGCGGTGCGTGACGCATGTGCGGACCGCGATGGCCCGTTGCTCGATCTTTTGGGCGCGTTGGAAGACGCATTGGCTGATGCGCCGCTTGCGTCGCGCAAGGAGGCAGTCGCATGACGACCGAAGCGATCTATGAGCATGTATTGGACCGACCCATCTGGTCGACTCTCACCAGCCGCCACGCCCAATTCGCTCAGGGTACAGAACGCGCGCTGCGGTTTGATCCCGACATTGAGCCATTCGCCGCTGCTCGCGATGACGACCCCGCCAGCCTCGCCGCGCTGACCCAATTGGCGCCCAAGGAAGGTCCTCTGATTTTGATGCAACGTGGCGTGGTTATGGTGCCGGATGGTCTTCAGGCAACGGCTATGGCGGCCGGTGTGCAGATGATTGCTGAGCGTCCAATTGCGACACCCGCAATTGCCCATCCCATCGAGTTGCTGACCGACGCCCACCGAATGGAAATGATTGAACTGGCCAGTCTCACCAAGCCAGGACCGTTCCTGGCGCGTACGCATTCGCTGGGTGTTTTCTGGGGCGTACGCGTGAATGGCCGTCTGATAGCCATGGCGGGCGAACGCATGAAGCAGCCGGGCTACACCGAAGTGAGCGCGGTGTGCACTCACCCTGACTTCCGCGGCCAAGGGCTGGGTGGCGCACTATTGTCAAAAGTGGCGGCGGATATTCAGCAGCGGGGTGAGACGGCGTATCTACACGCCTTCGCTCACAATAGCGGCGCGATCGCGCTCTATGAAAAACTGGGATTTCGACTGCGATTGCCCATCACGTTTGCGATTCTGCGTCGCGAGGGGAGTCCGGTAACCCCAATCATACCATTTGCTCGGATTGAGCCGGCTTTCCCTCGATCGCCTGAACGATGTCGCGAGCGGTGTTAACGCACCGGGGTGTAATGAGAACAATCCCATGCAGTTTATAGGATCATCAGTGCGACTGAACACGGAGAGTGATCGAATTGCGCTTCCACTGAACGAGGGAAGCATTAGTCGCCAAAAGCCGGATCACGATGAAATGGCGGTAGTGTTTGATCCAACAACATCGGCTCCAATCCCAGCCCACCCAAGTCCGACGTGGCGATGAAACGCCGGCCGCCAAGCGTCGGTTCAAACACTGCCGTACGAGTGCGAAGGTCGCGGGCTGCGAAGGCCTGAGCGCCAGACGACAACACCAATCGTGGGTTGGACCGCCATTCATCATCACCACGGCTGAACGCCAAGGATGCAGACGTGTGACAGTCATCGCTTTGGGGCTGGTCCCATCGTGTGCGACAGTTTTCCAGGCCTTGCAGCACCCGTTGTGTCCCTGGCGAAACAGTGGAAAGCTGGGCCCCGGCGTCCGCTTTTGGAGCGAAATGACTGGGCTCTGCCGATGCAGGCGGAGTTACGGCGGCCTCATCCACTGGCGAATCAATTGCGGGTGGAGCAATGCGCTCCACCACAGGTGGGGCTGCGGAGCGCGCCTCCGGCGGAACGGAGCCAAAGCTATCGACCAGATCGACCGCCGCCGAGTTCAGTTGACGGGGCTCAATGATATTGGGCTGCTGAGCGGCGGCCCCGAACACGATCGACATTGGGCCAAGGGCATAGACAGCCATCGTATCGCCTGCTGCTTCCGACGAGATTTGACGGGGCCAGTCCGCCTGAGCCAGGTCCGTCCAATTGATATTGGGCTGGGTTACGATGGGCGCGATCGAAGGTTGCTCGCCACGCGCCGATGTTGCTGGTCCAACGATCATGGCCTGGACAATGACGCAAAGGAACACGCCCATGGCCAAACGAGTTTGATTTGACTCAGCTAAGGCAAGCTGAACCACGCGACCGAGAGATTGACCTGCCCGGGAGATCGACCCGATTTGCAATTTGCCTGACATAGCCCTCGCCATCCCTTATCCACGGTAAGAGGTTAGACGCGAGTCTGCGCAAGTGGGAGTCACTGCCAATCAGATTCCTGTGTGTTAAGCAAAACTTAGGAGGATCAGGAAAACAGACGCGCATGGCTGACAAATCGTCCCACATCCCGCCCGAACGGCCCCAACCGCCCAAAACGTTGGAACTTTTTCCAATGGAGCCCGGCGTGGAAGAAGAGCGCGTTTGGGTGCACGGTCACTGGCGCACCCAAAAGGGAAAAGCTGTTTATGTTGACGGCCACTGGCGCGTGAAGGCGCGTTAGGTCGGTCGAGATTTTCGCGCTATGTCATGACCATGAGCGCACAATCGAGCATATCCGTGACACGCCCAACCGAATTGACGGCCCCCCTCGCGCTATTGCGAACCCTGGTGGCGTGCAAAAGCGTGACACCCACGGATGACGGGGCGTTGGACGTGGTTCAATCAGCGGCTGAAGCTTTAGGCTTTGCATGTCGCCGTTACCCCTTTGGCGAGGGCGCGGCGCGTGTGGACAATCTGTTCGCCAAGCGTGACACAGGCGTGGCCGGACCGCACTTTGCCTTTGCAGGCCATACCGATGTGGTGCCGCCCGGCGATGAAGCCGCCTGGCATTCGCCGCCGTTCAACGCCACGGAGCGCGAAGGCGCCCTCTATGGGCGCGGCGTGGCTGACATGAAGGGCGGCATTGCCGCATTTTTGGCGGCCGTGGCGCGGGTTCGGCCGGCGCGCGGTGCGATCAGTCTCATCATCACCGGAGACGAAGAAGGCCCAGCTGTCCACGGCACAAAACCATTGCTCGCCGCGCTTCACCAGGCCGGCGAACGCTTTGATCACGCTTTGGTCGGCGAGCCCACCAGCCAAGAGACACTTGGCGATGTGATCAAAATCGGGCGGCGCGGCTCGTGCAATATCGCGGTCAGTGTTCGTGGAACACAAGGTCACGTGGCGTATCCGGAAAAGGGGGACAATCCTGTGCCCGTCCTGCTTGAGCTGTTGAGTTCGCTCAGCGCGCGAAAACTTGACGGCGCCCGCGTGGATCATTTCCAACCGTCGAATCTGGAAATCACCACGATCGATGTGGGCAACCCCACTCACAATGTGATCCCGGCGAAAGCCACAGCCAAGTTGAATATCCGCTTCAATACCGCCCACCAGGGTGAGGACTTGATGCACTGGATTCAAAGCCAAGCAGAGGCCGTGCTTCAAACCCGAAGCTTCAGCGGCGCTATCGATCTCGACATAGCCGTCACCGGCGATGCGTTTTTAACGCCTGAAAGCGATTACACCGCATTGCTCCAAACGTCAGTGGCCGCAGAAACGGGGCAGTATCCATCCTTATCCACGGGAGGGGGAACGTCAGATGCGAGATTTATCAAGGATTATGCCCCTGTGGCCGAGCTAGGCCTGATCGGGGCCAGCATCCATCAAGTGAATGAGCACGCCCGGTTGGACGACATTGAAAAGCTGACACGCATTTACGCCCGCATTCTTGACGGCTACTTCTCAGCATAGTCGACGTGATCCGGGCCGACCCGGGTGCGGCGACAAGGTGAGTTTGATCAACTGACGTGGGACTAGGCTTTTTGATGGGAAAACTCATCGCCGTAATGAATCGCAAAGGTGGTGTGGGCAAAACCACAACGACGATCGCACTGGCCGACACCTTTGTTTCGGAATTTAAGAAGAATGTGTTGGTGGTCGACCTTGACCCGCAAGCCAGCGCCTCGATCGCCCTATTGGGCGAGGCGGAGTTATTGGCGCGGGCCGACGCCGGGCGCGATCTTGCCGGCTATCTGAATGATGCCTTGGCCACGCGTACGGTCGACTTGGATGATCTGATCTGTACAGATGTGAACATTATCAAAGGCCGAGGCAATGTATCCTACCATCTCATTCCGGCGAGCGAACTCTTGTGGGACGTTGAACACAAGGCGATTGCGGATCTGCATTTGGGCCGACTCAAAGATTTTGTGAAAGACATCCTTCAAAAAGTTAAAGAGCAGTACGATTTTGTCTTGATCGACAGTCCGCCCGGAAAAGCGCAGTCAGCTGAACCTGCAGTGCAAATGGCTGATCTCATTCTATGCCCCACAGTACCTGATCAAGTTTCGGTCTGGGGATTAAACAGCTTCAGTCGCTACGTAAAAACCATGACCAATGGCCAAGATGTCAATGCCCGTTTTTTGGTCACCAAATATAATGAGAACAACAAAGAACACGCGCAGTTCTACAATCAGCTCAGCGAAAAAGCCGTCCATGGCATTCCCCTCTTGCAGGACAAGGGAATGTCATTCGGTTCGGGCAATTTGCCCATGGTGGTGCGCCAGGATGTCAACGTTCCCCGTCGATTGAGCCAATTGAAACCCAGCTCGTTTCAAGGTCTTTATGGCAAGGACAGCGCGCGAGATCTGATCCGCGTGGCGCGTGCTGTGCGCGGGGAACTTGGTGATGGCTGAGCAATTGGCGCTCATTAGCGCTCTGGAGACGGCAGCGAGGTTAGACCCCGCCACGGTCAAAAAAGCCCAACACCACGTTGAGCGCTTGATCGCCCTTTATGCCGCCGCTCTCACCCGTGAGCAGGCAGTGCAATTGCCAAATAGCGCGCGGTCCCAGTTGGCGCTCGCACTGACCTCGGCACTGACAATCGCCGACTTGAAGGCTGTACTGAAGGCCTGGGAGCCAGATCGTTCGACGGGCCGGGACGCCACGCAAACCGAACTGGCTGAGCGGGCGGTCGCCATTCTCAACGGTTCAGGCACTTAAATTGACCGGTCTAACCGCGAAGACGGTACAAGAGCATAGGCAATGATCGCCGCGCTCATCAGCGCCAACGCCGCCGCCAACCCATAGCCCGCCGCTGCGCTATAGTTTACGGCCAAGGCGGCCGCCGCCGCCACGCCCACCAATTGCGCCATGCGGGCCACGGCATTATTGACGCCCGAAGCCAGACCTTCATCGTCATCGTCCAAGCTCGACATCACTTGGGCGGTAAGCGGCGCAACAAACATGGCGAACGCCAGGCCTAGCAACGTCATAGGTAAGATCACGCCGCCCATTAAGCCGCTATCTTGTCCCAGAGCTAGCCAAGCAAAACTGCCAGCTGCGAGCATAGGACCTGCAATCAGCAGCGTGAGGGGACCATGACGGTCCGCCCATTGGCCAAAGGCTCGCGATAGCACGCCCAAGCTGAGTGTGAACGGCAAAAAGACCAGACCTGCCTGCGTCGCGGACAGACCGCGGCGATCGATCAAATCAAACGGCGCCACGAAAAACATGATCGAAAGTCCAATATAGATCGTCATCGTAGCGGCGTTGAGCCCAGCAAAGGCGCGGTCTGCGAAAATGCGCGGAGGCGTCATGGGGTGGTCGGTGCGCCGTTCCCAAAGCCCAAATGCCAAGAGTGCAATGCCTCCAGCCAAGAGACTGAGCACCGGCGTCAAGGCTGTTGGCCCATTGGCGCCATCATCTCCAAGCGTGCGCAGTTCGCCATCACCGCCGCCAATTGTGCTGAGACCGTAGGCCAGCAGCCCCAATGACGCCGCAATCATCAATGCTCCGGTGATGTCAAACTTGCGCGGTGTGCGAGGCAAAGGCGGCGCAAATCGAGCCAAAAGCAATACCGCGACAAGCGCTAGAGGCGGGTTGATCCAAAATACGGCCTGCCAGCCAAACGTCTCCGTCAACCATCCGCCCACCACAGGGCCGCCGGCGGTGGTGAGCGCGGACGCCGCCGCCCATGCGCCAATGGCGCCGTTGCGCAATCGCTTGGGGTAAACAGCACCAATGAGGGCCAGGCTGGCCGGTGTCATCAGCGCGGCGCCAACGCCCTGCACCACCCTCGCTACAATGAGCACGCCGGTATTGGGAGCGACCGCGCAGGCAATTGACGCCATAGCAAAGACGATGGCGCCCAGCGTTAGGATTTTGGCCTTGCCGTACCTGTCCGCCATGGCCCCGCCAATCAGCGTCAAGGCGGCGAGCGCCAAGACGTATCCGCTAATGACCCATTGCAGCGCCGCCAATTGCGCGCCCAAATCCGCCCTAAGTGCAGGCAGGGCGACGGTGAGCGCCGAACCATCGATAAAAGCCATTGATGAGGTCAAAATGCAGGCGGCAAGGACGCCGCGGCGTTGTTGACTGGTGAATGACTCCCCAAGCTCGTCTGGACATGGCTGCGTCTCGATCATCGCTCGATCGCACGGGGCGCGGTAAGGCTGGGCCATCTTCGGCTCCTTGCGCCGAGGTCAAACTCACCAATCCAGCATGGCCTAGTTGGTGACAATGTCCAACGTGAACGTCGCATCATCCATGGGCGCCCGGTTCACTATCGGACTTTTCATCCCAGCCTTTGTGAAAAACGCGGCCAGCAAGTCAGCCACCTCCGGATGATACGCGATGTCGTAGTGGCCGATCTTCTCAAGGACGATCAATTCGGCAGTCTTGCCCATCGCAACCAGCTCGTCGTGCAATGTCTTGCTGATTTGAGGACGAATCACGTCGTCGCGCGCGCCTGCAAGCACTAAAATGGGAGCCTCCACCTCACGCAGGGCCTCCGCGTTATTAATGCCTTGGAGTTCCGAAGCGACGCGAACAAATGGACGCGCAATGAACGGAATTCGCGATCGAACCGTTTGAATTGCACCGTTTCCGGTGGCTTCTAGGACAATCGCATCAACGTCCGTCGCCCTTCCCGCCAAATCAGCGCACACAAAGCCGCCAATGGAATGCCCCCACAGGATGACCGGTTGGTTGCGGTAACGTTTTAAATCGTGAATATGCTCGGCCATGGCCGAGGTCGCAATCTCGAGCCGGTCATACGACAGCACGCCGCCGGTTTCGCCAAAACCAGGGTAATCCCAGGCCACCATGTCGCCGAACGGCGCCAATAGCCAATGCACGTAAGCGGCATGGTTGGGCGTGTCGAATGCCGCGCCGCCGCAATAGACGATGAGCGGCGCATTAAGGTCCTCATGTCGGACGGCGCTATAGGCCAGCGGCCCAATGGGCGTATCCAAACTCCCACGCGTCAGTGTGACCCCCCAGCGGTCCCACAATCCATCCGTGGGCGCATTTCGATCAAAGATCGTTTCGCCATCAATCACCACCGTCACGTGAGCGTGATTAGCCAGCTGCGGCTGAAAGACATCCTCAACCGAAACAGTGTGCAGACATGCGGTGGCGCTCAACATTCCGCCAAGTCCGGCTATCGATTTGATCAATTGGCTCATATGTCCTCGTCTGGCGTCCCATACGCCACACTGACCAGATAGAGCCCGTCCGGCGGAGCGACAGGTCCGCAAGCGCTGCGATCGCGCGCGGCTAACGCAGAGCCAATGTGTCCTGGCCCCCACTTGCCTCGACCCACCTCCACCAAACTGCCGACGAATGAGCGCACTTGGCGATGCAAAAACGAGCGCGCGGCGCATGTCACCTGCACTTCTTCACCCACGCGCGACACTGCAATGGCGTCGAGTGTTTTCACCGGGCTGTCCGCCTGGCACTGGGCGTCCCGGAACGTGGTGAAATCGTGCTGGCCCACCAGGGCCTGAGCGCCGGAATGCATTATTTCAGCGTTAAGGGAGTATGGCGTGCGCCAAGCGCGACCGCGCTCCAGCGCCAGTGGCGGGCGGCGGTCAATAATGCGATAAAGATACCGTCTCATTGAGGCGTCGAACCGCGCATGAAAACCATCATCGACCTGTTCGGCGGTCAATACTGCGATCGGATGGTCGCCCAGGTGCGCATTGAGCGCATCGCGCACCGTGCCTTCGCCATAAGTCTTGGGCAGATCCAAATGCGCCACTTGGCCCAGCGCATGGACGCCTGCATCCGTGCGTCCCGCCCCCTGGACATGGCAAAATACGCCGCACAAAGCCACCACCGCATTCTCGAGCGCGCCCTGCACGCTCGGCCCGTTGTCCTGGCGCTGCCAGCCCACAAATGGGCCGCCGTCATATTCTATGGTGAGTTTGTAGCGGGGCATTGACCGGATTTAGTCGCCGAAGGCTTTGGGGTAAATCAATCGACCCGAAGCAGGCCCATCATCACGCAGCTTCAAAGCCATGAATGCGGGTCCACCCCAGGGCGCGCGAAAGCGCTCTGCAGCGATCGCAGAAAATCCAAACCGCGGATAGTAGTCGGGGTGGCCAAGCACGAATATCCACGACAATGGCGCGGCGCGCGCCCAATCAATCCCCGCTTGGACGAGGCGTGAGCCTACGCCCTGTCCTTGGAGTTCGGGAATGACGGACATGGGTCCCAGCACCGCAACGCCTTGGTCGCCGTCCTCGCTTCCCACCATAATGAAAAATCGCGCCAAATGCCCGACTATGGCGCTGTCGCGCTCGGCCACGAAGGACGCCAGCAGCGCGCCTTCCCGCCTCAGTTGAACAAAAATCCGCGCTTCGTCATCACAACCAAACGCGGCGCGATTCACGTCAATGACACCCTGATCGTCGTCCAGCGTGGCTGGGCGGACAGTGATCGCACTCACTCCAGCCGCCCCCCGGCAAGGTGTGGCGCGCCGCGCAGAAACTCCTCGCCCGATTGGACTTTGCGTCCCTCACGCTGGACGCGCAGCAGCTCCACGGCGCCGTCGGCGCACACAACAACCAGCCCAGTTTCATTGAGAACCATCCCCGGGCGTGCATCGCCATCAGTCATCGGCCGATCAGCCACACGCGACAACAACGCCTTGACCCGGACCGGGCCCTTATCGCCGGGCATTTGAAACCAAGCGCCGGGAAAGGGCGACAAACCACGAATCTGGCGGTCGATCTCAAGCGCTGGCCTGGCCCAGTCGATGCGCGCTTCGCCCTTTTCAATCTTGTGGGCGTACGTCACGCCATGCTCGGCTTGTGGAGTCTCGACCGCCACGCCCCGCTCGATGGCCGCCAGAGCCCGCGGCAAAAGTTGCGCGCCCACATGGGCCAGCCGGTCGTGCAAACTCCCCGAAGTATCGTCCTCATGGATGGGAACGGTTTCGCTCAGCAGCACAGGTCCAGTATCCAGTCCGGCTTCCATGCGCATGATCTGCACACCGGTCGCCGTGTCTCCCGCCATGATCGAACGTTGAATCGGCGCCGCACCGCGCCAGCGCGGCAACAGGGAAGCGTGAACGTTAAAACACCCTAGCTTTGGCGCATCGAGGATGGGTTGGCGCAAAATTTGACCGTAGGCCACGACAATCGCCGCATCTAAATCGAGCGCGGCGAACGCATCCACCTCTTCTTGCGGTTTGAGCGATTCAGGCGAGCGCACGGACAATCCCATAATCTCGGCCAGCTCGTGAACAGGGCTCTTGCGCAAAGACCTCCCCCGGCCCGCCGGCCGCGGAGGCTGGGTGTATACAGCCGCCACGTCGTGGCCGGCGGCGATGATCTCCGACAAGCAGCCGGCGGCGAACTCCGGCGTGCCCATGAAGGCGAGGCGTAGGGTCATGGCTGTTGGTTTGGGCGCGGTCGCGCGCTTGGGTCAAGCGTGAAACTAGCCGGGCAAACGCGGTCTCTGTCGCGCCGGCGGGCGCACCACCACGCGCACCGCATCTTGGAGCACAATTTCACCACCTTCACGCACTGCACAGGTCACACCGCCGCGCCAATCGGGATGCAACGCTTTGAGGAGGCCGGGATAGGCCTCGTCCATGCGCTTGCATGGGTTGGTCTGGCCCGTGATTTCAAGCACAACCGGGCCGATTTGCAGCACACCGCCCGGCGCACGGGGCAGGTCTACCCCGTCGACGAGCAGGTTGGCGCGACGCGCGGTCCAGGACAAGTCAGCGGCATCATCGGGGAGATCACTGAGCGCGGCGCGCCATAACTGCGCCGATAACACGGTTATGCGCCTTTTGGGGTATTTGGACCCACGATGATCGCCGGCCAACCCACCATCGACAGTGACTACACCGCGCACCAATGTTTCCATCGGGGCGCGGCGTTCCGCCTTTCGAGCAATACCGATTAGACGGCCAACATCGGTGGGCATGCGCCCCGGCTACGCCGCCTTGGCAAGCCGTGTGCGCTCCACGCCATCTAAAAAGCCCCAAAGTGCACCGGCCAAAGCGCCAGCGGCCTCAATGGCTTCATCAGCCTGATCTGCCGGCAATTTGTCGAGCAATTCGCGGCAAACTTGCGCATGTTCCTCGTCGGCAGCCTCGTGCACGGTGAAGAAACGCAGCGTATCGGCGTCATCCACGCCGTAATTGGCCTTTAACCCATCAATTTTGGTGCGCGCCACGTCCGGTATTTGGCTTTCATAGGCGTAAAGCGCGGCCAATCCGGCCGCATAGCTTTTGCGGCTCAAGGAACGAAACGCATCAATCAGGCCTTGGGTTTCGGGGTTCAACTGCGCCCCTTCAACGCCATCGCGGCTTGCTCCCATACCCTCAGCGAATTGCATCCACAGCTGAGGGTGGTCCGTCTTGCTAGCTTCGACGCCCTCTTCTTCGGCCAAGTTTTCCGCCAACATGCGCCGGCCAGTGCGATCATCGCACAGCGCATGGGTCATGCTGACCGCGCGCGGGAAAAACTCCACATGGTGAAAATACTGCGCTGCGTAATCGCGCAAGGTGTCGCGTGTCAGCTCACCGGCCACCCAAGCCTTGTAAAATGGATGGTCGAGCATTTTGCGGGTGGCAATAACGGCGTCGACCCGAGCGGACACGGGGGTTGGGGCGGCTGGCGTCATGGCGATCTCCTTGGCTCAGCAATCAAGAACCCTGAGTTTACGATCGGGATCGCCACAATGTCACTGGGAATTCGAGACCCGCCCGACTGAAAATTGTGCGATGCGCCAAATTTCAACGTTATTCCGCGGCCGCTGGCGCTGCGGAAGCCTTCGCCTTTTGCACGCGCTTGATCGCGCGCTCACGCTTCAAACGGGACAAATGGTCGAGGAACACCACCCCGTTGAGGTGGTCAATCTCGTGCTGAATGCACACCGCATAGAGACCCTCAGCCCACTCTTCCACCAACTCTCCGTCATAATTCAGGTAACGCAGGCGCGCACGCGCTGGGCGTTCGACCATGTCATAAATATCCGGCACCGACAGACACCCCTCTTCATAGGGCTTGGTGTCCTCAACGGTTTCCAATACTTCGGGATTGACGAAATAGCGTGGATTGCGCCCGGCGTCGCTGTCTCCCAAATCCATGACGATCACGCGCTTGGGCACGCCGATCTGGATTGCGGCAAGACCAATCCCCGGCGCGGCGTACATGGTGTCGAGCATATCGTCCATGAGCGCGCGGATTTCGTCGTCCACACGGTCAACCGGCTCGGAAATGAGCTTGAGCCTTGGATCCGGCACGGTGAGAATTTCGCGTACAGCCATAACTGTCAAATAAGTTCTCGGCGCGCTCGCAGCAAGCTCTAAGCGCTTGCTTGCACAATTGATCGCAACTGTTTGGCCCGAAACAGCCAGCGCGAACACAATCATTCAGCGGCAACAGATCGAGAGCTCGCGCCCGCCTTATACTCCCGACCGTATCCAACGTCGATCTCGTGGAGCGTCAAATCAGCCCTTGCGTCGCCTGAGACCGGCGCCAAAGCACCCCTACCGGACATTCGCCAAACAACTCAGCTTCCCCTCATATCGTTCCCATCAAATCCAAACCGCGCCAAGCCGTTAACCGCGCCCATCGCTGAGCACCAAATCGCGTCCTGCCACAGGCAATCTCGCGCCGCTGTCCACTTGGTTCAGTTCAGGCGCATCCTTTGCCGTGTCGAACGCCTTGAGTTCCAGAAACTTGCGTGCGCCTGGCATCACCTTCGCCTCCAGGGAGCCCACCGCCGCATTGTAGCTTTTGACACTTGAATCCAAGGCCCGGCCCACCTTGGTCATGTGATCGCCAAAGCCCGCCAAGCGTTCATAAAGGTCTTTGCCCAGCTGCGCGATTTCAGTCGCGCGCTTGGCCGCCTCTTCTTGACGCCAACCAAAGGCCGCGGCTTTGGCAAGCGCCACCATGGTCGCGGGCGTGACCACGATCACGCGTTTCTCAACCGCATCTTGAAACAGATTGGGGTCGCGCTCGGCCGCAGCAGCGAAAAAGTTCTCACCGGGGATGAACATGGCCACGAAATCCGGGCTTTCTGGGAAACGGTCCCAATAGTTCTTCGACGCCAGACGCTTGGCATGATCACGCACATGGCGCGCATGTTGAACCAGCAGTGATTCGCGCTCTTGCTCAGTTTCAGCCTCAACCGCCTCCAGATAGGCCTGCATGGGCGCTTTGGCGTCTATCACCAAAACGCCGCCGCCAGGCAGTCTCAACGTCACGTCCGGGCGGTATTGTCGATCATCACTGTCGCGCACGGAACGTTCGGTGTGGAAATCGCAGTGGGCAGACATGCCAGCCAGTTCCAGAATGTTGCGCAACTGCTCTTCGCCCCAGCGCCCGCGCGTTTTCGGTTGCGCGCGCAAAGCCGTCGCCAGCTTGCCGGTTTCCGCCCGTGTGGCCTCTAATGCGTGAGCGATGTGGCGAATTTGTTCGCCAAGCGATGACTGATCGCGCAAACGCGAGCGTTCAAGCTCCTCCACTTTGCCGCCAAATTTGGCAAAGGTTTCCTCCACCGGCTTCAGCAACGCACGCAGCTTTTCCTCGTTGGCTTTGAGGTCGCCTTGGGTGGCGGCCTGCGCTTTGGAAAGCGACTCACCGGCCAATTTCAAAAAGGCTTCATTGCTCTTGGTGAGCGCCTCATTGGCCAATTGGCCGAACTTGGCTTCGACCTCACTACGCAGCGTGGTCAAGGTTTCGCGTTCACGAGCAAAGGTCGCCTCTCGTTCACGCAGACGGGCATTTTCTCCTTCCAATTCGCTGGCCCGCCGACGCGCGTCTCCCAGTTCCGAAGCCAATTCATCCGCCCGCGCGGCGCGCGCGCGCATGTCGGTGGTCTCGGCCTCAATCGCAGTCCGCGCCCGTTCCGCTTCGCGTCGCCGGCCGGTTTCCTCCCACAGCCGCCAACCCACAAATCCCAGCGCCACCAGGCTCATTAGCATTAAAGTCATGCCAAGGGTCATTGCGTCGCTCCCAACGTCTCAGTTGCAATCGTATCTGCGGAACAAAATAAATACAAGATGTGATTTTTTCGTGAACATCATGTCGTTCGCCTGCTGGACAACGCAGCGGCCAATGTGCCGTCATCCAGATAGTCGAGCTCGCCGCCCACGGGCACGCCGCGTGCAATGGAGGTGACGGCGACCCCGCAGGCCTTTAACCGCTCGGCCAAATAATGGGCGGTTGCAGCACCATCAACCGTGGCGTTTAACGCCAAAATGACTTCCTTGATCTCGTCAGATCGCGCGCGCGCGATCAGCTCGCCAATGCGCAAATCTTCCGGGCCGGCGCCATCGAGCGCGGACAACACGCCGCCAAGCACATGATACCGGCCGGAAAAGGCGCCAGCTCGCTCCAACGCCCATAAATCAGCCACGGTTTCCACCACGCAGATCAAGGATGAATCACGGGTTTCACTGGCGCAGACATGGCAGGGATCGCCAGCGTCCCAATTGCCGCAGATTGAGCAGGGGTGAATTGCCTCCGCGGTCTGCGCCAATGCGGTGGCCAAGGGCGTCATCACCGTGTCGCGGTGTTTGAGCAGATACAGCACCGCGCGCCGCGCCGAGCGCGGCCCCAGACCTGGCAGCTTGGCCAACAGGTTCAACAATGAATTGAGTTCCGGTCCGGTGACGTCCGCCATACGCGCTCACTGCAGTGAATTCACACTGACACAGCGCCGATTCGGCCATCAGGTCGTCATCACCCGCTTACAAAACTGTGCAGGCGGTGCACAATGCTATGCTGGAGTGCACGCCGCTGCCTTGGCATTGGTCACCTTTGAGGCAGGGTCACGTCCCAGTTCCAGGGAAATCCACTGGCTAACGTCAACCAGCGCGTCCAGGTCCACTCCAGTTTCCACACCCATGCCATGAAGCATATAGACGACATCTTCGGTGGCGACATTGCCCGACGCTCCAGGAGCATAGGGACAGCCGCCAAGGCCGGACACGGACGCATCCATCACCCGAACACCGGCATCAAAACACGCGAGTAGATTGGCGAGCGCCTGACCATAGGTATCGTGAAAATGACAAGCGAGCCGGTTCATGGGCACATGACTGGCCACCGCTTCAAGCATTTTACGGGCTTTCCCCGGCGTGCCAACGCCAATGGTGTCACCCAGCGAAATTTCGAAACAGCCCATGGCGTAAAGCGCCTTGGACACCTCCACCACTTTTTCCACGGGAACATGTCCCTCATAGGGACAACCGAGTACGCATGACACATAGCCCCTCACCGCGATATTGTCAGCAATGGCGGCGTCGACCACGGGACGAAAGCGCTCGAGGCTCTCAGCAATACTGGCATTGATGTTTTTTTGACTGAAGGTTTCCGAGGCGGCGCCAAACACGGCGACCTCTTTGGCGCCTGCAGTTTTTGCGGCTTCATAGCCTTTCATATTCGGTGTGAGCACCGGATAGCGCACGCCAGCGCACGGCGTAATCTTCTCCAGCACGTCATCACTACCCGCCATTTGCGGCACCCATTTGGGCGATACAAACGCGCCCGCCTCGACCACCGGAAGGCCCGCAGCGGCGAGCTTGTCCACCAATGCAACCCGCGTGGCCACGCTCACCGGTGTTTTTTCGTTTTGCAGTCCATCGCGCGGGCCCACATCGACGATGGTGACATGATCGGTCATGACTGGCCCTTCTTGTTACAATGGATTGCTTATATGTAGGGCGAACGCCGCCGATCATCTATCACCACAGCGACGCCAATGGGCTCACCGCCTTTAGCGTCGCGCCGTCCAGCGATGGCTATGACGCCGTCTCCATGGCCTGCGCACTGTCCAAGGCCGCTAGCTCGTCGCCCTCCTTCACCTGATCGCCAGCCTTGAAGTTGACCGCCGCCACAACGCCATCGCTCGGTGCGGCGATGGCGTGCTCCATCTTCATGGCTTCCAGGGTCAATAGGGTTTGCCCGGCCACCACTTTGTCGCCCGCCCTCACCGCCACACTTGTGATGAGCCCGGGCATGGGCGCGGCGAGCGACCCGCCGGCCGCGTGTGAATCCGCCGCGGCGTCATCGGGATCTGGGCGTTGATAGGTCCAGTGGTATGATCCGAGCCAGACATGAACAGCAGTTTGGGTGACGAATGTGTCCAGCACGCGCGCCCTGCCCTCATGCTCTATGCGCAATTGGCCCGGTTCTTGCGTGACGGTAATCAGCGCCTCATGGGCCGCCCCCTGCTTCGTGAGGCGTGCGTGTATTCCTTCCCAGGAAACGGAAACTTGTTCGAGCTGATCTCCCCCGGTCAGCTCGACTTTTTCGCTGGATGGGGCGTTTAATCTAAATCCAGACAGGCTCGACCACGGGCTCGACTGCGTTCGCGTCGGATCATGAATCGCCAGGCGCCGGGCCCGATCTCGATTGTCGAGCACGACCGCGGCGCATGCTGCGATGAGCGGCAATGGTCCGAAATCAGGCTGCGCGAACAATTCGTCCCGATGTTCATCAATAAAGTGCGTGGAGAGTTCACCGGCCACAAATGCGGGATGGCTGACAATGGCGTGAAGGAAGGTCGCATTGGTGGTCACGCCAGCAATACGAATTTGCTCCAGTGCGCGGGCCAATTCTCGGCACGCCGCTTGTCTGGATGGCCCGGTGGCGATGATCTTGGCGATCATGGGGTCGTAGTTGGGCGTGACCTCCTGGCCTTCTTCAACACCCGCGTCTATGCGTAAGCGCACAGTGTCCAGGCTTTTGCTGGTCAAAAAGTCCGTTGCGTCCAATGCCTCCGGAAAGCTCAGACGCTCCAACCTCCCCGTCGATGGGAGAAACCCACCCTCCGGGTTTTCCGCATAAAGGCGCGCTTCGATGGAGTGATTGAGCTGCCATGTGAAATCTTCGATGCGCGGCGGATCGGCAACGCCTTCGCGAGCTCCGTCGTCGGGGTCGTCGAACACGCTGCCGCCGGCGGCGACACGCAATTGCAGCTCCACCAGATCGCGATCATTGATCTCTTCGGTCACCGGATGTTCGACCTGAAGACGGGTGTTCATTTCCATGAAATAGACCGCATCCTCTTCTGGTGCGGCGGGATCGTAGAGAAACTCCACCGTGCCGGCGGAGACATAGTCCACGGCCTTGCCGGCTTTGATGGCTGCGTCATGCAGGCGTTGACGCACCGCATCGGGCAGGCTGGGCGCGGGCGCCTCTTCGATCACCTTCTGATGCCGGCGCTGCACTGAACAGTCACGGTCCCACAAATGCACGAGGTTGCCGCGCGTATCGCCCAACAGCTGGACCTCAACATGGCGGGGTCGGCGGACAAATTTCTCCACCAAAAACCGGTCATCGCCAAAGGCGTTTTGCGCCTCGCGCTTAGCGGCTGCCAGCGCATCCTTCACATCGCCGGCGCGTTCCACCAAGCGCATGCCCTTGCCACCACCGCCGGCCACGGCCTTGAAGAGCACGGGAAAACCAATGCGCTCGGCCGCTTCCTGGAAGGTTTTCAGCGATTGATCGTCGCCGTCATAGCCCGGCAGCACCGGCACGCCAGCCTCGCGCATCATGGCTTTCGCCGCGGCCTTGTCGCCCATTGCGCGGATGGTGTCGGGCTTGGGTCCGATGAAGACAATGTCGTTTTGCGCGCAAGCGTCCGCGAATTTGGCGTTCTCCGACAAAAAACCATAGCCTGGATGGATGGCCTCGGCCCCGGTTTGCTTGGCCGCGGCGATGATTTTGTCGATGACCAAATAACTTTCAGAGGCCGGGGCTGGACCAATGAACACGGCCTCATCGCAGGACTTGACGTGCAGGGCGTGGCGATCGGCTTGGGAGAACACCGCCACCGTGCGCACGCCCAAGCGCTTGCACGTGAGCGCCACGCGCACCGCGATTTCTCCACGATTGGCGATCAGAATTTTGGAGAACATGTGCGCCTCGCCCGCTGCCGCTCGAGTTCTTCACCTTGACCCGATTGCCAGCAATAGGTCGGATTTTGGCTCCGCTTTCAAGTGGTAATCAAAAGCGGCAGATCTTGGCCTGCACGACCTCACTCGGTCAGCATGAATTTGTGCACCAAGCTCGCAGGACGCATCGCCTCCATGGAGGGCGGGGTGATCTCATCGCATGACTCTGGTTCAGCGGTGTAGGTCAGATCAACAATCCGCCAGCCCGCGTCGGTGTTCAACAGGGTGAACATGTCGATGCCGCAATGGATTGTGCCGCCATCGGCCTTGACCTCATAGGGCGCCCAGACCGTCGCCATCAAGTCACCGCGAATGTTCACAACCGGATCCCAATACAGCTCCAACAACTCGTTGTCGCCGGACGTGATGCTCTCCACCGCCGCATCGAAGGCTTGTTCGCGGATCCGATGCTCACCGGCTTCGGTCTTGCGGATCGCACGGGTATAGCCCGGTGCGAGAAACAGCGCCGTCAGCCTGTCCGCATCGCCCTCATGGAAGGCGATGAAGAAGTCGTCGATGACCTGAAGCACAGCTTCGCGCTCGGCATTTTCTTGAGCGAACGTTGAATGGGGCGCCGCAATAGACGCGGCGATGGCCGCAATAAAGAATTTAACGATACGATCCATGAGTTGGGCCTCCAAACCTACATCCTAAACACGCCAAAGCGTGTGTCCTCCACCGGCGCATTCAAACACGCGGCAAGAGACAAGCCCACCACATCGCGGGTTTGGGCCGGATCGATGATGCCGTCATCCCAAAGCCGGGCTGAAGCGTAATACGGCGAACCCTGGCTCTCATAGTCGGCGCGGATAGCGTCTTTGAACTTGGTTTCTTCCTTGGCTGGCCAGGTCTCGCCGCGCGCCTCCAGCCCGTCTCGCTTGACAGTAGCGAGTACGGTGGCGGCCTGCTCCCCCCCCATGACGGAGATGCGCGCATTGGGCCACATGTATAAGAATCGCGGGCCGAAGGCGCGACCGGCCATGCCATAATTGCCCGCGCCATAGCTGCCGCCAATCACAACCGTGATCTTGGGAACGCGTGCGGTGCTTACGGCTGTGACCAGCTTGGCCCCGTCTTTGGCGATGCCGCCCGCTTCGGCCTTTTTGCCCACCATGAACCCTGTGATGTTTTGCAAGAACAAGAGCGGGATCCCTCGCTGGGCGCACAGCTCGATAAAATGAGCGCCTTTCAGCGCGCTTTCGGAAAACAAGACGCCATTATTGGCAAGAATCCCCACCGGCATGCCGTGAATGCGCGCAAAACCTGTGACCAGCGTCGTGCCGTAAAGGTGCTTGAACTCGTCAAAGTCGGATGCGTCCACCAGTCGGGCAATGATCTCGCGCACATCATAGGGCTTGCGGGCGTCGGCCTCGACCACACCGTAAATCTCCTCCACAGGATAGTGCGGAGGACGGACCTCATTGAGCGGGGGGACCGTTTGTGGTTTTGCCCCAACTAATCTGCGTACGATCCGGCGCGCGATGGCCAACGCGTGCACATCGTCTTGGGCATAGTGGTCGGTGACCCCGGATTCGCGGCTGTGCACGTCAGCGCCGCCCAATTCCTCGGCCGTGACCACTTCACCGGTGGCGGCTTTGACCAAGGGCGGGCCGCCCAAGAAAATCGTGCCTTGATTTTTCACGATCACGCTTTCATCCGACATGGCCGGCACATAGGCGCCGCCGGCGGTGGAACTGCCGTGTACAACCGAAATCTGCGGAATCCCGAGGGCGGAGAGATTGGCCTGGTTGTAGAAGATGCGCCCAAAATGCTCTTTGTCAGGAAATACGTCGTCCTGGAGCGGTAAGAACGCTCCGCCCGACTCCACCAAATAGACGCACGGCAAGCGATTTTCTCGCGCGATCTCTTGCGCGCGCAGATGCTTTTTCACCGTCATCGGATGGTAAGTGCCGCCTTTCACTGTGGGATCATTGGCGACGATCATGCACAGTGCGCCTTCAACCCGCCCAATGCCCGTGATGATTCCAGCCGACGCCACATCGCCGGAATACATCTGCCAGGCGGCAAAGGCGCCCAATTCTAAGAATGGGCTGTCGGGATCAATCAACCGGTCGATCCGCTCGCGCGGCAATAAGCGGCCGCGCTCAATGTGTTTGGCGCGCGATTTTTCAGAGCCGCCTCGCGCAACCTGCTCATGTCGCTCGCGCAATTCATTAGCGAGGGCACGCATGGCCGCCGCATTGGCGGAAAAACTATCGGATTGGGGAGACAACGCTGAGGGTAGAATGGTCATGCGAGGACAAACCTTGCAGTGCTGATATGGCCAGGGGCGTAACGTAACCTGATTGAATGCGGAATGCGCAAACAGATTGCTCAAATGACAGGAGCGCCCGCCAAACCGCGACGAACTCTCCGCATCGCTAACTCTTCATGTCTGACTGTCTTTCGGTCTTCTTGCGTGAAGAGATAGCCGAGGAAACGGTGCGGTAGATCCCATCAGAGCCAGCCTCGCGCACTTGAATAGCAGTAAACGTCTGATTGTCGCTCACCCAGTGTTCGTGACGAGTATCCCAGGATTTTGAGGATGAATCATCTTCGCTCGCATCCCGATCAGCAACTGTCTTGTATTCATCGACAATGCAATACATGCCGTCGTCGCCCTTTTCGCAAACCGGAACGTTGACGACATAAGGGTCGTGCTCATCTTGGCCGTCTTCACCGAGTGAGACCATGGTCATGACGCCATCATTGAGCACCCAGCGGTCGCTGACAGCGCCGTCATAGGTGTAGTTGAGCACACCGGGTTCACTCATCTTGGCCCCAAAATCCGACTCAAAAGTCGACATGCCGCCTGAATATTCCACCGAGTGTCCGCGACCGGAAAATTCGCCAGCATAAAGGTTGTGCACCTCGGATATGCATTCGGCGTGGTTATCTGCGATCACCGGCCCAGCGAGCCCCACGCACAACGCTGATAGGATCAAGGTTTTTTTTCATGAACGCCCCTTCCACAATATCCTCGCGCCCATCGCGCTGACACCGGGATACCAGACGCGCGCGACACGCAAAAGATGGGCGAAAGTCGGGTCCTAGGGCAGGACCGGCTCGCTGGTGGACGCCGTTGGCGCGGCCAGTCCAGCCACGCTACGCAACCATGCGGCGATTCCGTTCCGATCGGCGCTCATGTCAGCACCGGTGCGTTCGTCCACCAACATTGACGAACCGTGGACGCCGTTTTCAATCACCCGGATGCGCACGCCTGCAGCCCAAAAAATGTCGCGTTGCTCGATGGAAGAGTCGCGAGCCATTTCCGATGCCGGCCGCACGGCGAGTGCGGGAACCTCGAGCTGATCAATCCAATCACGCGCACGACAGTCAGCCAATGGTTCGCCAGCTGCGGGCGAAAATGCGATCACGGCCCGTACGGTCTCTGGGTTTTCCGCGGCAAGGCGGAAGACCAAAGCCCCTGAATACGAACTGCCCCAAACGACGACACGATCAGCCAGATTCCGTTCGATCACGAAATCCAAGGCCGCTTGCAGATCAGCGGCGGCGTCGCAAAATCTATTCGGCGTATCGGGAGGCAGAAACGCACTGGTGCGGTTGGTTTGCCCAAAGGCTTCTCCGCCCGCACGCTGATCCCAGGCGATCACACGGAACCCAAGCTCGTTCAGCCACGGTGCGAGCGGGCCATACTCCCCGCGTCCATTGGCGCCGCCTTGGTGAAACGCCAGGATAAGCGGGGCGGATGCGTCCAAATCGGCAAAGTACGCCGCGCCATAAATCGTCACGCCGTCCTCGGTGGTGGTTGACAAGGTGGCCTGCGCGCGCGCTGGCCCCGCCATGCACAGCATCACCGTCATCACGATCAGGCCAGACTTCCAACTCATGGCATTCCCCCTTGGCGTCCTTGCTCCTGGCCCACTTAGCGGCGGCAAGTTCCATCCCATCCAAACCAGCGTTTTGCCCTTGGCTCGAACGCTGACCAAAACGCGTCCCATCCGTCTTCCCGCGATGGTTGCCCGGCTCTCGAATCTCCGTGGGCCGAGCTTAGCGAACCGTGAGCCAACAGCACCTTATCGGCGGTTTCAAGGCGAACGCCGCGCGGACGGCTGAACGCTGCATCATCGGCCCATGTGGAAGGGTCGCACCAATCCGTAGTCGGATCCACGGTCAGCAAGAGCCGCTGACCAGGTCCATCAAAATCGTCGGAGCTATTGAATGTGAGGCCAAACACCGTTTCGCGCCCAAACATTCCTCGCGCGGTGCGAACCCGTCGACCATCCAACAAAACCTCATCGCACAGCATGCGGCGACGCCAGCGCAACAGCCTGAGATCGCCATCAATCACCAGTTTGATATCGATTTGACCGCCAGCAATTCTCGTGACGTCAGCAGTAATGTCGACCGATGGGCTCATGCGCGCCTCCATATTGTTAGTCAATAAGGTAGTCGATGCTCGCGCGAAACGCCAGCAGCGTTCGGCGCAAAAAAAGCCCGGGCGCGGGGCCCGGGCTATCACACGTGCAGTCGTTAAGGCGCCCAAGACTATTCTGGCGCTTTGTCCATCAGATTCTGCGCCAAGAATGTGTATTGCAGCGCCAGCCGCTTGGCGGTTTCCTGCAGATTGGCCGCCGCAGAGTGTCCACCGTCAATGTTTTCGTAATATTCGAACGGATGGCCATATTCAGCGAGCAATGCCGCCATTTTCCGGGCGTGACCGGGATGAACGCGGTCATCCTTTGTGGAGGTTAAGAATAAGATGTTGGGATAGTCCTCGTCAGCATTGACGTTGTGATAGGGCGAGATGCTCTCTAAGAACGCCCGTTCTTCAGGAATGTCGGGGTCACCGTATTCACCCATCCAAGACGCGCCCGCCAAAAGCATGTGGTATCGCAACATATCCAGCAGCGGCACCGCGCAAACAACGGCGTTGAAGAGGTCTGGCCGCTGCGTATAGGCCGCGCCAACGAGCAAACCACCGTTTGAACCGCCCGATATGCCCAGTCTCTCTGAGCTGGTAATCCCCCGCGCGATGAGATCCTCGGCCACGGCGATGAAGTCGTCGTAGATGATTTGCCGATTGGTCTTCAGTCCCGCCTGATGCCATTTGGGACCAAATTCGCCGCCGCCGCGAATGTTGGCGATCACATAGACCCCGCCGTTTTCCAGCCAGAGCTTACCCACCGTTCCCGAATAGGATGGGTTAAGCGAGATTTGAAAACCGCCATAGCCGTAAAGCAAAGTTGGGTTGGACCCATCCAGGGGCATATCAGCGGGATGGATCACAAAGTATGGGATTTTCTCACCATCGGAGGATGCGGCCTCAAACTGTTCAACACGCATGTTTTCCGCGTCGAAGCGCGCCGGCGTGGCCTTGATTACACTCGCATCGCCGGAGGCCATATCGACCCGCCAAAGCGTGTCTGGCGCAATGTGGCTTTCTTGGTTGATGAATGCGGTGTCACTGTCGCCATAGGCTGAAATTGCCCCAAGCGAGCCTTTATCGGGCAGGGCCAGTGGTTCACGCGTCCAATCGCCATCAACAAAGTCCACGCTATAGGCCTTACCGATCACATTCTCGTAGACAACGAGAATGATCTTGGACTGTGTGGCGCTCACCCCCTCGACAGACGAACGCTCACCTGGCGCATACAGCACCGCAATGTCGCCCACCTCGCCCGATTCCATCCACTGGTTGAGGTCGAAGGAGACAATCGTCCCTTTCGCAAAGGTATCTCCCCCCTCGATCGGGCTCCAATCTTCCTCCAGGCTCAGAACCAACTGTCCCTTAAAGTACTCGTTAATGCTGGATTTGCGAGGAATGGGCAGCGCTTTGGGGCCCTCTTCACTCAGCCAATAATACGTCCGTTCGTAAAATGTATGGCTATTGATCGCCATCATGACGGGCGCGTCGGGGTCATCAGTTTCCAGCCGAAATCCGCCAAGACCCACATCCTCAGGTGATCCGCGCAACACTTCGACGGCCTCATCGAGAGGCTGTCCGCGCTCCAGGCGCTTGATGATGAAGGGGTAGCCGGATTCAGTGAGCGAGCCTTCGCCCCAATCGGTGGCGACCAGCAACGAGTCCGCCCCGGCCCAGGTAACGCCTGACTTAGCCTCAGGCAGGGAAAATCCGCCTTCTACGAACGACGCGGTGTCGTGATTCCATTCACGATACGTCGTGGCGTCCTTGCCGCCATCTGATAGGCTCAGAAGGCATTGCGTGTAGGCCGGGGGTCGGCATGTGGAGCCCTTATACACCCAATTTTGGCCTTCTTCTTCGGCAAGCGCATCAATGCTGATCAAGGTTTCCCAATCGCTCGGTCCTTGCGAGGCATAGGACTCCAACGACGTCCGGCGCAAAACGCCGCGCACATGCTCGGCGTCCTGCCAAAAATTATAGACATGGCCACCGCGGTACTGGCCGTAGGCGATTTTGTCTTCAGCGTTCAAAATAGCCAACGCCTCGGATTGAAACTCGTCGAAACGCGAATCGGCGGTGAGTTTTTCTAACGTGGCGTCATTCCACGAGCGCACGGTGTTGAGCGCGGTTTCGCCCTCAACCTCCTCAAGAAAAAGGTAGGGGTCATTGCTTGGCTCGGTCTCTGCGGCCGCCTGCAACGCCTGGCTGCTTTGATCAGCCATATCTTGTGCGGGTTCAGCCTCGGCCTCTGCGCGCGCTGACTCGGTGGTCATATCCTGTGTCTCTTCAAGAATGTCTACGGTATCGGTGGTCGTGGCTGTTGTCGCAGCTGTGGCTTCAGCTTGCGTGGTTTGTTCTTGTGAGCACGCCATGAGGGCCAATGCCGCAACCCCGGCGAGCCATGTACGCTTTGCTGTCAACATCGGTGATCTCCGATTGAATAATGTTCAAACCCTGACGTATTAGCAGAACGCAAGGCTGCATAGAGCGCAAGAGGTCAGGAATTTCGCCAATGCGCAACCGCAAATTTCCTAGCGTTTGGGTTCGAGTCTTGCGAGGGTGACGGTATGCGAATTTACAAGATGAACGGACTTGGAAACGCATTCGCCGTCTTCGACGCCAGGCGACGCGGAACTTTGGCGTTGTCGCCTAAACAAGTTCAAAAATTGGCCGACCCATCGAAGGGCATTGGGTGCGATCAAGTCATTGCCATTGAGCCGTCAATTCGCGGCGACGCCTTCATGCGGATTTGGAACGCAGATGGCGAGGAAGTCTCCGCCTGTGGCAACGCAGCGCGCTGTGTGGCGTGGCTGCTCATGGAGGAAACGCAACAGGCCGTGCTCAAACTGGAAACCAAAGCCGGCGTGTTGAGCGCGGAACGGCGCGCACGGATGGAAGTGTGTGTCGACATGGGGTCTCCGCTGTTGCGATGGGAAGAAATTCCTCTCTCCTCGCGGCATGACACGCGCGAAATCTCCATCTGTTTTGGCGACGTGAATGAGCCCATCCTCAAGGACCCGGGCGCCGTGAATATGGGTAATCCGCACGCGGTGTTTTTTGTGGACAATTTAGACGCCGTGCCGATCGCACGGCTCGGCCCTATTGTTGAAAATCACCCGCTTTTTCCCCAACGTGTGAATGTTGGCTTTGCCCAGATTTACGCACGCGATCAAATCCGCCTGCGGGTTTGGGAACGCGGCGCGGGACTCACCAAGGCGTGCGGCACGGGCGCGTGTGCTGCGCTTGTCGCTGCGCATCGACGAAACCTGACCGACCGCGTGGCGTTGCTGTCGCTCGATGGAGGTGACCTGGCGGTGGAATGGCGCGAGAGCGATGATCACGTCTTGATGACCGGTCCGGTTGAACTGGAATACGCCGCCGCATTGGATGCTGAGATCGCCTAGTCTGATGAGTTCAACGGTCTGGGTCCGCGCAATGGAGGCTAGGGCCACTCCCCTTTGATTGGCGGAGGATCGCCTCGCACTGCGGGAACGACGTGTGATTGCGACTCAGTCGCCTTCCAGTCTTCCAACGCCCAACGCACGGTCGGAAACGCCAGTTCGTCCCAATCAATGTCGTCCCATTTAACCATTTTAACGGCCGTTGTCTCATCGCCGGCGCGGGCTTCGTTAAGTAGCCGTGCGCGGAACATCATATGCACTTGGCCAATCCGTGACACTGAATAAACGCCCACTAAACCGTCGAGAACAATGTCAGCCGACGCCTCCTCGCGCGCCTCGCGCACGGCGGCCGCATCAACACATTCGCCCAGCTCCATGAAACCGGCCGGAACAGTCCAGTAGCCGCGCCTTGGATTGATGGCCCGTTTGCACAGCAAGATCAAATCATCCGCCACGCACACCGCCCCGGCCACAATTTTTGGATTCTGATAATCCACAAATGTGCAATGGGCGCACACGCGCCGAGGGCGATCATCGCCTTCAGGCACAAGGCTTTCGAAGCTTGGAGATAGTGAATTCATGAGCGAAACCATGTCTGGCGCAACACACAATGTCCATCCCCACTATAGATGTGGTAAGTTCTGCCCCCATCGGGAAAAGATTTCTGTTAGGATCAATTTTCTCTTGACGCCGAGGAGGCCCCAATGAGCACATTGGCGGGTGAATCTCTGCAGCAGAGCGAGGACTTTGCCCTCACGCAAAGTCCAAGCCATCTCATCCATAGGGCGCAACAATTTGCGGCCGATTGTTATGCCGAATCGGCGGGGCGCGATGCGCTGACCCAGCGACAGTTCGCCGTTTTAACAGCAGTAGCGCACCAGGACGGCTTAACGCAGACTGACCTTGTGAAGGCGACGGGCATTGATCGCTCCACGCTGGCGGACTTGGTCACACGCATGGTGAAAAAGGATTTGGTGGCCCGTCAAAAATCGGAACACGACGGACGGGCCAATATTGTGCGGCTTACAGCCAGCGGCCGCCAGCATCTCGAGGCTATGCGGCCGCAAGTGAGCCAGGCCGACAAAGCAATCTTGGACGCCCTTCCCAAGGCCAAGCGCGCCGCGTTTTTGGACGCGCTGCAGCGCCTTATGAATGTGATGGATGGTGTTGAAGGCGTCGGGCGCGCCGCCGATGGTCTATCCGCACCCGACACCAGCAAAACGGGCAAATCTGACAAGAAGGCTAAAGCTGGCAAATCGGGCAAAAAGGCTAAAGCCGCCAGCGCCAAGAAGGCAAAATCGGGCGCAGGCAAATCATCGAAAAAGAAAAAGGCGAAAGCGTCTTAAGCGACAACGCGTGACAAATTTCATTTCCGGCACATTCACTGGGTTGCCGCGCGCCGCCAAGCGGGCAGGATGGCACGCTGCAGAGCTTCGGTGGTGATTTCACCCTTCCAGTGCAAAACCACCGAACCGCGGGCGTCGACTATGATGGTTTCAGGCGCACCGGACACGCCGAGCTTCTTGCCAATGATGCCATCGCGATCAATGCCCACCATGCGATAGGGGTCGCCGTGCTCAACCAGGAATGCGCGAGCTTCTTGCGCTCCGTCCCGCCACGCCAAGCCATAAATTGGCACACCTTGATCGGCCAGCTGCATCAGCTCGTCGCTTTCCAGGATGCAGGGCTGGCACCACGACGCATAGGCGTTGACCATAAAGGGCTGACCGACCAATTGGCTTATGTCGAGGGTTTGGTCGGATGGGCGCAAACCCGGTGCGACAAATTGGGGGATGTCGCCGCCAGTGAGCTGTCCGCCCTCGGGCGGGCGCGTCACAAATAGCGCGATCGACAGCGCTGCCACCATCGCAATGGCCAGGACGAACACGCCAATGGGAAGGAAGCGGCTCATGCTCTACTCCGGCGGCCGATCCCGCTTTCGCAATGCGGCGCGGTGGCGGAGGATGGCAAAGACCACCATCCAAACCAGCGCAATTCCTGTGACCGCGTAAGCGGCCGTTACTGACGTCCAGTCGCCATATTCCGCGGTCAAGTTTGACCAAACCCGATCCAAATGTGAGAGCGGCCCAGAGATCATGCGTTTGCCTCCTGGGCCGGAGGCTCAGCGAACACCGCGCGTGATCGAGCGCGGCGCACGCGCGCCTCAGCCCTTCGCACAATCAGTGCAGAGCGCATATTCCAGAGCGTTAATGCGCCGAACAGGGCCAGAAAGCCTAATCCCGAGACATAAAGTGGGGTTTTGAACACTGCATCGGTCGCATTTTCGAACACGCCGGACGGCTGGTGTAATGTATTCCAAAATTCCACCGAGTATTTCACGATGGGAAGAATGATCACGCTGACCATGCAATAGATTGCCCCGGCCAAGGCGCCCTTGTTTTCGTCGTCAAATGCCGCCCGAAGCGCAAAATAACCGAGGTAAAGCAGAAACAGTATCAATGTTGACGCCATACGCGCGTCCCAGGCCCAGTAAACGCCCCAAGTGGGCTGGCCCCACACTGCGCCTGTGAGCAGAGCCGCCGCAGTGCACGCCGCGCCGAATGGCCCCGCCGCTTTCGCCGCTTCGTCGGCAAGCGCATGACGCCACGTGTAATACACGAAACTCGCACCCGCCATAAACGCATAGGCGAAAAGCGCCACCCAGGCTGAGGGGACGTGTGCAAACATGATGCGAACCAAATCACCTTGGCTGCGTTCTTGCGGCGTGACCGTGAGGCCTTGAATCCATCCCCAACTGATCAATCCAACGGCGCACAAGCCGAGCAGCCAAATGACCGGCGTGACGACCTTCATGAACCGTTCGGGATTTGAGAATTGTGTAACCATAACAAAGCCAGCTGTATGCCTTGCCCATCCTGCTTGCCCATCCCCGCCCAGTTCGGCGGTGAGACTGAGGAGATTTAGGCGTTAGTGTTCGACATGCAATCGGATCGCCGCCGCCGCTCCGACGGCGCCAACAATCACGGAGATTATGCTCGACGCAGCAAGCAGCGCCAACAACCCGCCAATGGGGTCATTGAACGAGGCGGCTTGTAACGTCAATGCGGCGAATATCACAGTGGGCGCCATCAGGGGCGGCGTCAAAACCGCAATCAATAAGCCGCCCCGCGCGGTTCCGGCGGTGAGTGCAGCCGGCGTAGCGCCAGCGCCTACCAAGCCAGGCGCGGCCAGCAGTACGACGGGAATCGACCATGCCATGACCCCTATCGGAGCCGCGAACATGGCCGAGGCGATGGGCGCCAAGAGGATGCACACGCCAAGTCCCGCAATCGCTCTCGCGCCGATTTTGGTGAGCGTCACAAACTCCAATGGGGCCGGGCCCATCACCAATTGATCTGTGGCGCCCGTTTCCAAATCTTCTTGAAACATGTGCTCCAGGCCGACAATGGCGGCAATGGCCAATGCCAGGATCAACGCACCGGGACTGGCCTCTGAAAGCGTGTCGCGATCGGGACCGAGAGCAAATGCTGTCAGCGCTGCAGCGCTGATGAAGAAGGCTGCGGAGGCCGCACTCCCCCCGCCTCCGCGCCACGCACGCGAAAACTCCCGTGACAACAAGGCCCAAAACGGGCTCCACGCGCTGCGGGCGCGCAAGCTGGCGCGGGCTTGGCGCATTTTCGAGTCAACCACCGGCCTGCGAATCATGCCCCGCCCCCTTGAGAAAGATCGTTGCGATCCTCAGCGCCAGTATTCTCCGGCGCGTCCCCGTCATCGCCAGGATCATCGTCCTCGCCATCAGACGCATCAGGTTCGGCGGCGCCATTGCCCTGCTGGTTGAGCTCAAGTCCCGGCATAATCCGGGTAAATTGCAGTGTACGGGTCTCAGTCCATCCCAGGGTATCGTGGGCCGCAGCGATGATAATGCCGCCCGCGCGCCGACGCCGGCCAATCACCTCGTCCAGTAAGATCCGGCCATCTGTATCCAGCGGGGCAGCAGGTTCATCCAAGAGCCAAATCGGTTTCTTACTGGCGACCACGCGGGCCAATGCCGCGCGCCGACGCTGCCCCGCCGAAAGACGGCGCGAGGGCAAATCGGCAAACCCTGCCGCGCCCAACGCCGCCAGTGATCCCGATACATCGGTGTCGCCGCGAAACCACCGGCTATGGAAGCGCACATGTTCCCTCGCGGTTTCACCCGGCGCCAATCCATCGCCGTGGCCGATATACGCCACGGCGTCCTCGGTGCTGATGAGCGAAGCAAACGCCGCGCCGGCGGCCACATCCACCTTGTCGTGTTCCTGGGCAAACCGGATCGAACCGCCCTGTGGGCGCAGCAGTCCTGCAAGAGCGCGCAATAAGGTGGTTTTGCCGGAGCCGTTTGGTCCACGCAACACGACAGCGTCTCCAGGACCGGCGGTGAAGCTGAGATCCTCAACAATGGGCAGGCCTGCGCGATACAGCGTCAAATTGGACACTGTCATCGTTACGGCTCGCACCCTGATGTCGAGGATACTCTTCACGCAATTACTCCAATGGCGCTCAATTGGGCTTTTCATCACGATGCGCATGGACGCGACGCGATCAACACATATAAACCCACTTCACACAGTGAGTCCCGCCGGGACGTTTCACCTGATCGATGCCGTCAACGCGGCCGTTGTGCAAGGAGGGTATCCATATTATGGCCTCGCTCGATAGTTTTTCATGCCAGCGCCAGCTCACGGTTGGCGGTCGCTCCTACTCATACTTCGATTTGAAAGTCGCAGAAACACAAGGCCTCAACGGCATTTCGCGACTGCCCATGACGCTCAAAGTGTTGCTGGAAAACCTGTTGCGTCACGAGGACGGCAAGACCGTCAAAAAAGACGACATTCAAGCACTGGCCGACTGGTTGTCTAAACGCACGTCCACCCATGAAATCGCCTACCGGCCGGCGCGCGTGCTGATGCAAGATTTTACAGGCGTTCCGGCTGTGGTCGATCTTGCCGCCATGCGCGACGCAACCGCCAAGGCCGGCGCTGACGCCAAATTGATCAACCCACAAGTGCCGGTGGACCTTGTGATCGATCACTCGGTGATGGTTGATCATTTCGCTGGTCCGGATTCGTTTGAGAAGAATGTGGCGGTGGAATACGAGCGCAATGGCGAGCGCTATACATTTTTGCGCTGGGGCGCCGGGGCGTTTGAAAACTTCCGTGTCGTACCGCCGGGCACCGGCATTTGCCATCAGGTGAACTTGGAATACCTGGCCCAGACCGTCTGGACCAAAGACGAAGATGGTCAGACCTTTGCTTTCCCCGATACCTGTGTGGGCACCGACAGCCACACCACAATGATCAATGGCCTGGCGGTCCTTGGCTGGGGCGTGGGCGGCATTGAGGCGGAAGCCGCCATGCTTGGGCAGCCGATCTCCATGGTGATTCCCGAAGTGATCGGTTTCAAGCTCACTGGCGCACTACCCGAAGGCGCCACAGCCACGGACCTCGTGCTGACGGTCACTGAAATGCTGCGCAAGAAGGGCGTGGTCGGCAAGTTTGTGGAGTTTTTCGGACCGGGGCTGGATAATCTGTCGTTGGAAGACGCCGCCACCATTGCCAACATGGCGCCGGAATACGGGGCCACGTGCGGCTTTTTCCCGATCGATGAAGAAACGCTGACATATCTGCGCGATACGGGGCGTGACCCTCATCGCGTGGAGTTGGTCGAAGCGTATGCGAAAGCCCAAGGTCTCTGGCGCCCCGAGCGGGCCGAAGACCCCGTCTTTACTGACACGCTGGAGCTGGAATTGGGTTCGGTTGTCCCTTCCCTTGCCGGTCCGAAACGTCCCCAAGACCGCGTGGCGCTGACTGACGCAGCGAACGCCTTCGAAAAGGCTCTATCGGACATCCGTCACGTCAATGCCCCCGACGCCGCCTCAGCCATGGACTCCGAAGGCGGCGACCCGCCCCAGCTGGTCAAAACCCACCAGGTGCAGGGCGAGGACTATACGCTGTCCGACGGCGATGTCGTGATCGCAGCCATCACCTCATGCACCAACACCTCAAACCCTAGCGTGCTGGTGGCGGCGGGCCTCTTGGCGCGCAAGGCGAAGGAAAAAGGCCTCACGGTCCAACCCTGGGTGAAAACGTCGCTGGCGCCGGGCAGTCAGGTGGTCACCGACTACCTGGAAAAGTCTGGTCTGCAGGATGACCTGGACGCGCTGGGTTTCAATCTGGTGGGCTATGGCTGCACAACCTGTATCGGCAATTCAGGTCCGCTGCCGCCCAAAATCTCCAAGGCCATCAATGAGTGCGATCTGGTCGCCGCGTCGGTCTTGTCCGGCAATCGAAATTTTGAGGGCCGGGTCAGCCCTGACACCCGCGCCAACTATCTCGCCTCTCCACCACTGGTGGTGGCCTATGCGCTGGCTGGCTCCATGCGCAAGAATATTGTGACCGAGCCACTCGGCGAAGGGGCGGATGGCAAGCCAGTTTATCTGAAGGACATTTGGCCCAATTCAACTGAAATCGCCGAGATCGTTCGCGCCAACCTCACGCCGGAAATGTTTGAAACCCGCTATTCCGACGTTTTTAAAGGCGACGCCCATTGGCAAGAGATTTCGGTCACCGGGGGCCTAACCTATGAGTGGGAAGGCGGATCCACCTATGTGCAGAACCCGCCATTCTTCGAAAGTGACACTGCGGGCGGGCAATCGGAGAATGTCGAAAACGCCCGCATTCTCGGCTTGTTTGGCGACAGCCTCACCACCGATCACATTTCGCCAGCCGGTTCGATTAAAGCCGACAGTCCTGCTGGCCGCTATTTGCAGGACAACGGCGTGAATGTGGTGGACTTCAATTCCTATGGCTCTCGTCGTGGCAATCACGAAGTGATGATGCGGGGCACCTTCGCCAATATTCGGATCCAAAACCAAATGGTCCCCGGCGTGACAGGGGGCGTTACGCTGCACCAACCATCTGGCGAACAAATGTCGATCTATGATGCAGCCATGCGTTACGCCAAGGACGAAACACCCCTGGTGGTCTTTGGCGGCAAGGACTACGGCATGGGTTCCTCGCGCGATTGGGCCGCAAAGGGAACGCGTCTACTGGGTGTTCGGGCCGTCATAGTTGAAAGTTTTGAGCGCATTCACCGCTCCAACCTGATTGGGATGGGCGTGGCGCCATTGCAGTTCAAAGACGGCGTGACTTGGAAAACCCTGGACCTGAAAGGCGATGAGACTGTGTCGATCGCCGGGTTGGACACGCTTGAGCCCCGCAAAGAGTTGGACCTCACCATCCATCGCGCGGATGGCTCGAGCGAAACTGTCACCGTATTGGCGCGCATCGATACAGATGACGAACTCGCCTACTACAAGTCCGGGGGTATCCTGCAATACGTGCTGCACAATCTGACCAACCAGCGCGAAGCGGTTTAGAAGGACGGCAACGCGATCGTGCGGGTCAGAACCTTGGTGCGCACGGTCGCTCGCGCATGCGTGACAGCGCGGCGCCTGCGTTTGATTTGTGAGCGCTCCCGTGTCTGCGTATAAGTTGAGCATGTTGAAGCGAATATTGTTCTCATTGGACTCAGTGATCCCAGGGCGATTGGCTTTCGCCGCCGCTATGTGCGTCCCCATACTGGCGGGCGCAGCTATCGGACCAGCAAAGGCTCATGTCCAAGATTCCGATGACGGTCCAGCGCCCGTCGTGGTTGAACTGTTCACCAGTCAGTCGTGCGGAAAATGCCCGGCCGCAAATCTTTTGATGGCCGAACTTGGTGAACAGGACGGCGTGCTCGCTCTCTCATTCTCTGTGGATTACTGGAATGTGATGGGCTGGGAAGACACATTTGCCACACCAGAATTCACCAATCGCCAGCAGGACTATACCCGCACGCTCTCCAACTCCATGGTCTACACGCCGCAATTCGTTTTCCAAGGCGTTGAGGATCAACGGGGATCGGGTCGTCACCACAATCGGGTGCGTGACCAATTGCGCGAATGCAAGTCGTCCGCGCCCCTATTGAGTGCTCAGCCGCCAATCACTCTGGTCGCGCAGGGCGATCAGGCGCTGATCACAATCGGGGACTTTGCCGCCGAAGGGCCGGCCACCGTGTGGTGGTTTGAATTCATTCCCGGCCGGGTTCCCGTTGATGTGGGCGGAGGATTGAATGCGGACAAAACCGTTACACTGTTTAACCCCGTGACCACCATGCATCGCTTGGGCGATTGGGAAGGCGGCGCACAAAACTACTCGGCGCCGATGACGCGCGATCGCGCAGGGGCAATTGTGATCCAAGACAATGAGTCCCTCGAGATTCGGGCCGCCCAATCGACAGTGTTCTAAATCCATTGAGTGAACGTTCGATCGGGCCTCCCGCCCTGCGCCCGTCCGGCATAACACTGAGCTTACGAGACGGGGTGCGCCGATCAGACGGCAGAATGCATTTTCCCCGTTTCAGTTTCGCATCACGCCGAACTCCCCAAAAGCAAAAGCGCCGGAGAAAACTCCAGCGCTCTATGCATGGGCTTCGATGCGTTGTGTCGGCCGGGCCACCGCAGATCCCGGGGGGCTGGGGGGGCTGTGTGAACCGGAAACCGCAATTTGCCCCGACCGACACTTAAACGCTAAAAAGCAGTTGGGGCAGAGTGAGGGCTGAAAAATGGCAATTTTGAGAGTAATTTGCTCATCGTTGGGTGCTTGAAGCCTGTTCAGCGTGATATTATTGTTCTAGGCTTCTCGCATGACAGGTTCGTGACAACGGTGTTGCGGATCCAGAACACAAGGCGGTTTTAATGGGTTTTGCGCCGCCCGGGCAGCACCACGATCACCCCTCACCTGAGCGCGCGCAGCGTCGGGTCTGGTTTCACCGAACGGAACTTTCCGCGATATTGGATGTGTATGGGCGCATGGTCGCGCACGGGGAGTGGCGCGATTACGCCATCAACTCCATGCGAGACGCCGCGGTTTTTTGCGTCTTCCGCAAGGCGACCGAGACACCGCTCTATACGATTGAGAAACACCCCGATCTCGCCCGCAAACAGGGCGCCTACGCCGTACGCGGGCCTTCAGGACAAGTGCTCAAGCGCGGCCACGACCTACGCGCCGTGCTGCGCGTGTTCGATAAGCGCCGGTTTTCGGTCGTGAATGTCTAACTGAGCGGGTAAAGGGCGCACGACACGACCATTCAGTCGTCTTCGTCATCGCCTGCGACAAGATCGCGCCGCACGTCATCGCGCAAGAGTAAACTCTCGACGCGCTGGGCCTCATCGAAGCTGCGGTCAGCGACAAAGTGCAATTGCGGCGTGAATTTCAACTCAATTTGTCGGCCCAACCGTCCCCGCAAAAAAGGCGCACTACGATTGAGCGCCGCCACGACGGCGTCTGTGGATAACTGCGCGCCGGATTGGCTCAATGGTGCGCAAAAGACCGTGGCGGAGCGCAAGTCGGGACTGGCGCGCACTTCGGAAACTGTAATGGACACGTCGGAAAGGCCGGGGTCGCGCAGGTCTTCGCGCATGAGGATATCGGCAAGCGCATGCCGGATCAGTTCGCCGGCGCGCAATTGCCGCTGGCTCGGGCCAGTGCGGGATCGGGATGGTCGGCTCATGACGCCCAGGTTACTCCTTGCTCATGGGGCAATCGAGAAAAAAGCAAAAGCCCTGACCGGCGGCCAGGGCTTCGCGTTACGTCACGCTGTTGTCGCACGCGCTGAGATTATTCGCGGCTCAGCAGGGACAACAGGATTTGGAAGATGTTGATGAACGCGATGTAGAGGTTCAACGCGCCGAACGTGGTCATGACCGACAAGGCCCGACCATCATTGGCGTAGGCATAGTAGCTCATCTTCAAGCTTTGCGTCTGCCAAGCCACCACGCCCGCCATTAGGGCGAGGACGGCGAACTGAACGCCGATCTCCAACATCGAAGACTGAATGAAGATGTTTGCCACACCCAATACGATTGCGCCGATCATGGCCATGAACAGGAAACTGCCCCAGCCGGAAATGTCCTTTTTAGTTGTGTAACCCCACAAGGACAGACCCGCGAACGCCGCAGCTGTCATGGTAAATGCCAGAGCGATGGTGCTAAAATCAACGCGCAACGTGGCTCCGCCATAGGTCTGCGCGGGAATCTGGCTCGCAGCCATCATGACCCAAAAGCCCATGCTGGCCCCGATGAGCGTTACCACCGACCAATACAACGCATTCGCGCCTGTGGGCGAAGGATTGCGCATGAAAAACATGGAGCCGAACAACAGAGCAATAGGGCCCCACTGTACGACGAAGACAAGCGGCGAACCGAAGACGGCCTGCGTTACCGGCGGCACTGTGCCCACGACGTAGGCCAGCACTGCAGACCAAACCAGGCCCAGCGCCATCTTGTTGTAAACGCCCAGCATGAAGTTGCGCAGGCCGGCGTCAACCGACATGTCGAGCGCGCCAGCGCCGCTGTGCGTGTAAGACTGATTAAACTCGTTCATCTCCTCACCCGTCCTATGCTCCAACCGCGATACGGTTCGCTGAAGATATTGGGGTCATAACACAGTTCTACAAGGCTTGTCCGCCCTGCTTGCGCTGAGGTATTTCCGATCAACAGAATAGATTCGCCCGAAGCTAATCCGCCGTCTCTAACCTCTCACTGGCCACCGCCCACGCCTGTGTGTCGCCATCCCCGTTCAGTCGACTTCCCCACTTCAACACAAGGTCATCATTATGGAAACCCGACGCCTCGGCCGCACCGATCTTTTCGTGTCCTCGTGTTGTCTGGGCACAATGACGTGGGGGCAGCAGAATACCGAAGCTGAGGCGTTTGCTCAGATGGATTACGCGTTAGAGCGCGGGGTCAATTTTTGGGATACGGCGGAGTTGTATCCCGTCCCCGCCCGGGCGGAGACATCTGGGCGCACAGAGGACTATATCGGCAATTGGTTTGCTTCACGCGGCCGGCGCGACGCGGTGATTCTCGCCACCAAAGTGGCCGGTCGCTCGAGCCATTTAACCTGGTTTCGCGACGACAAATCGCTGGCGCGCGTCACGCCGGCCCAAATCGACGAGGCCGTGGAGAAAAGTCTACGTCGCCTTAAGACGGACTATATCGATTTATACCAAATACACTGGCCGGATCGGAACATGGCCGGTTTCGGGTATTTTGCTTATCAGGATTATGACGACGACTATGTGGCGTTTGAGGACCAATTGTCGGCCCTGACCCGCCACGTCGACAAAGGAAATATTCGTCACATTGGCGTTTCCAATGAGTCCGCCTGGGGTGTGATGCAATTTCTGCGGTGCGCCGAGAAAAATGGCGTCGGGCGACTCGTGTCCATTCAAAATGCCTACAGTTTGATCAATCGCACATTCGAATATGGTCTGGCGGAAGTGGCGATGCGTGAGGATGTGGGTTTGCTAGCCTACTCCCCATTGGCCCAAGGCCATCTATCTGGAAAATATGTTGGCGGCGCGACGCCGGCGGATTCGCGAAAAGCGCTTCACGGTCCTTTGATGGCGCGCTATGAGCGCCCCGGCGCCGAGTCCGCCATTGAGGCCTATACGACCTTCGCGAAAGAACACGGGATTGATCCAGCCCAGCTGGCAATCCGCTTTTGCGACACCCGCCCGTTTGTGACAGCAACCATCATTGGCGCCAGTCAAATGTCCCAGCTGAAAACCAATATCGATTCGTTTGCACTCAAATGGACTGACGAGCTCGAAACTGGCGTGAACGACTTGCATGCCCAACACCGCAGTCCATGCCCGTAGTGTGCCAACAAATTGGTAGCGGGGTGCGCAAAAAATATTGTCATACCGCACCAACTCCGCCATGTTCGCCAGCCATGGAATACGGGAGGATGTGATGTCGACTGAATACGATGCCGATGTGAAGAAATACGCCGGTAAATTCAACGAAGGCGCTGTGGCGGGGATCGTCAAACACTTGGGCATCGCCCTTTCCAGCAAAGACTCATCACTTGTTGCTTGCAGCGAAGAAAGAGAACGCGTTCGGATTAGAGACGGTTTTCTGAAGAAAAAGCTTGAGCGCAAAGAAAGCAACGACGAACTTGACGCTGCTGTGATGTCGATCTGTGATAAAATGAAAGACACCAAACAAAAGTCGCGCGTGACATTTTACTATCTGCTTGCGGAACATTTCGGCCAGCTGGACAAGTTTGTGAAGTAGGTCTCGACACCGACACGCTGGTGGCATAAACGCGAGGTCGAGTTGTTACCATTCGAACGGCGTCGATCGTTCTTTCGTCTATGTCACTGCGTTTGTTTGCCGGCATTCCCCTACCCGCCCTGGCGGCGACCCAGTTGACGCCTTTGCAGCGCGGTGTGGACGGCGCTGCGTGGCGTCCCACGGAAAACTTCCACATCACCCTTCGATTCTTCGGCGACGTTGATGAGGTATGTGCGGAACAGTTGGACGGCGAGTTAGGACGAATCACCGCCCCGCCGTTCGACATCACGATAAGCGGGTCCGGGTGGTTTGGAGGATCAACACCCTCCGCTTTGTGGTTGGGCGTTGCGCACAACGCCTCCTTGCATTGCTTAGCCGAGCGATGTGAGGCCGCGGCGCGACGCGCTGGTTTTGTACCGGAATCGCGGAAATATTGCCCTCATGTCACCTTGGCTTACTGTCGGGGCGTCCCGCACGCCGAAGCTGCAAAATTTGCTCAACGCACAAGCTTAGTGCGCATCGGTCCCATTCTTGTCGATCGATTCTATTTGTATTCGAGTTGGTTGGGAAAAGGCCCAAGTCGCTACGTGGTCGAGGCGGAATATCCGCTGCTTGGATGATCGCAGGCCAATGATTTTCTCGGCAAACACGCACAGCGCTTGCCCGTTCTGTCGATCGATCTATTTCCCAAAGGCGGTGATTATAAGCGCGTGAACGATGGCATATTCAACACGTCCCCAATCGGTTTTGGTGCTTACCGGAGCAGGTATATCGGCTGAATCGGGCTTAGGGACATTCCGCGACTCGGACGGAGTTTGGGCAAAGTTTGACCCTGCTGAATTGGCTACGCCCGAAGCGTTTGAGAAAAACCCGCACAAAGTTTACGAGTTTTACAACATGCGCCGCGCCGATCTGCTGGCGGCAAAGCCGAATGACGCCCATTACGCGTTGGCCGAACTTGAACGGCGCGTTGCCCACAATGGCGGTAAAGTGGTTGTCGTCACGCAGAATATTGACAATCTGCATGAGCGCGCGGGCTCAACCAATGTCCTTCACATGCATGGCGAACTGCTCAAATCGCGATGTCACGGGCCTCGTGGAGGTTGCCATCACGTATTCGAGTGGGAGCATGATCTTTCCACCAACCTTGCTTGCCCAGCCTGCGGTCAGGCCGGCCATCTGCGCCCGCACGTGGTGTGGTTCAACGAAGTTCCATTTCTCCTGAACGATATTGCAAGGCTACTTGATGAGGCGGATCTGTTTGTATCCATCGGCACCAGCGGAACGGTGTGGCCAGCGGCCGGCTTTGTGATGAAAGCGCGCGCGCGTGGCGTGGAAACGCTTGAGCTGAACCTGGAGCCCACTGCTTCACTGGCGGTGTTCGATAGTGGGATTTATGGACCGGCAAGTGTTGTCACGCCGGAATGGGTCGCGAGCATGACTGATCGCCTCAGCCTCCATCACAGCACGTAGAAGTTGCATTCATCGTTGAATAACCTTTATGGGCGTGCTCTACTTAACCTTGTCGGTTGGTTAGCCTTTCGCATTTCCCCAAGAATGCAGCGGCGATCATGGGTGGTCCGCGCCCGCGAAGGACTTGTTGAATTGCGATCTGCATGACCAATCAGTGGAAAGCGCTGCTAAGACCCGAGTGCACGTGGATAGTGACACAATGTTCAACGCCTCGAGCCGACCGGACATAACCGCCGCCCTTACCCGAGGAACGGCCAGATTGCTGATGGATATGGGCCTGGCGCCCATCACCGAATGGGTCTTGCCCAATGGCCTGAGAGCCGACATTGCAGCGCTCTCGAATGAAGGCGGACTTTGGATTGTGGAGGTTAAATCAGGTTCGGAGGATTACAAGGCTGACGCCAAATGGCCGGGCTATGATGAATGGTGCGACCAATTTTACTTCGCCGTCGCTGCTGAATTTCCCACACATACGCTGCCCAACGAAGTGGGTCTCATCGTCGCCGATGGCTTTGGCGGACAAATTGTTCGCCCTTCGCCCGTGACGCCGCTCAACGCCGCCCGCCGCAAATCGCTCCTGATTAGGTTTGCTCGTGCGGCTGCGATGACCCGGTTCACCTAGGGGTTTTCGGATTTGCCGGGGCGCTCGCGAAGCCACTCTTGATATTCCGGCGTGATTTCACGCATGTCCTCATAGAGCCACACCATGCGGTCCACAAACCATAATTTTCCCAGATAAACCAAGGCTAGACCGAATATTGTGGGCCAAACTGACAGCCGCCAAAGCCCATAGATTAAGAATGGCGCCCCTCCCGCGGACACAATGGTGAGCAGATGGGCAACGACCACGTGTCGCCTGGGGATTGGCGTCACCGCACGACGCAAAAACACCCGTTCGCCCAACACGCCTTTGGCCGCCCAACTGTCTGTGTATAGCGGGCGCGGCGTGATGCGCGGATTAAGCCAAATGGCGAACGCGACACATATGATCAGCGCCAACGACCACCAGCCTATCCACGCGCGCGACCAGATCGCCAGCACCATCAGCGGAGCGCCGAGCACCACACGCGTCCAAACGCTCAGCGGGTGGGCATGGCGCTCCCATGCGACCTCGTCCATGCCCATGAGGCGTTCAGAAAACTTGTAGATATCCACGTCCCATCATTAGCAAACCTGCGATGTTTCGTCTAAAATCGGGGCGAACGACTGAGAAGAGAGCGCGGCGTCTGGGCATTGGCATTTGCATGCTTTGCGCGTGACAGGCGCGAAGAACACCGCCAAACACGGGGACCATGTCACAGAGATCGTCACGTTTGAAGCGCGCCATCACCACACTGCGGCTCCACGATTTCCGCAATTATAATCATTTGACCCTCGAGTTGGATGGTCGGCCTGTGGCGATGTACGGCCCGAACGGGGCGGGTAAGACCAATGTGCTCGAAGCGATCTCGTGTCTGGCTCAGGGACGGGGGTTGAGACGCTCCAGCACCTCCGAAATCACCCGGCGCACGCCAGAGGATGGCGCCAATTGGGTGGTGTCGGCTGATCTCACCGTGGAGGCAGAATCGCATCGTATTGGCGTGGGGCAAGACCCCCAGCATCCCACACGCCGGCTCTATCGTCTGGATGGAGAGACCGCGACGGCCTCCGCCGTTGGGGCGTTAGCGCGTGTGGTGTGGCTCACCCCGGCCCAGGACCGGGTGTTTGCAGGTCCGCGGGGAGACCGGCTCAGATTCTTTGATCGACTGACGCTGGCTATGGCGCCGGGACACGGTTCAGCCGCCAATGCCTATGATCGCGCTGTACGCGAACGCACCCGCCTGCTGGAGGACAATCGCGCCGACACCGTTTGGCTGGACGCCATTGAAGCGGAAATGGCGCGCCACGGCATGGCGTTGGCCACCGCCCGTGTGGCCATGGCTGAGCAGGTCCAAGCGGTTATCCAAGACCGACCGGCGACTGTGTTTCCTAAGGCCGTATTGGCGCTGAGCGGTTTCCTCGAAGACCGATTGAGCGAAGGTGATGAACCTGACGCCGTTGAGCTTGACTTTCGCGACGCCTTGGCGAGGGCGCGGTCGCGTGACGCTCGGGCTGGCCGGGCGTTGGAGGGTCCCCACCGCACCGATTTGCTGGTTCAGCACCGCGAAAAATCCATGCCCGCGGGCGAATGCTCAACCGGTGAACAAAAAGCGTTGCTGGTGGGCATCTCGCTGGCCCATGCCAGAGCCATTTCAGAAACCACCAACACTGCAGCGCCGATCGTCTTGCTTGACGAAGCGGCGGCCCATCTCGATCCCGCCCGGCGTGAGGCGCTCGCCGACGAGATTTGCGCCTTGGGCGTTCAAGCCTGGCTCACCGGAACAGACGCCAGTCTTTTTGATGCATTCGGCGCACGCGCCCAATTTGCCCACATTGATGACGGAGCTGTTGCGTGGATTGGACAAAGACCATGACCGAACAGTGGTTTGCCGTGGCTTCTGCACAGCGCGCACGCATTGCTTTGTGTGGCTTAAACTCCTATTTTATAAGTGGTGAATCCCAGCGAGTGCGGGGTGCTTTTCGAACACGCTTGAGGCGCGCATCACGACGCCCGACAGTGTATCGGCGGACCCTGAATGTGCGCGAATAATCGCCGGCGCTGATTGGGATTCAGATGCGAACACCTTTAAGGTGATTGCAAATCTCAAGCACCAGACGCGGTGTTTTGGCGGCCTCGGGGACTAGTCTCGCCCTTGGTCTGGTTTTTCGAGTGAGGATGCAAGTCTATGGATCATGCGGCGGAAGAAGCTCGTTCATCCTATGGCGCTGGGTCGATCAAAGTTCTTAAAGGACTGGAGGCGGTGCGCAAACGGCCAGGGATGTATATCGGCGACACCGACGATGGGTCTGGCCTGCACCACATGGTCTACGAAGTTGTGGACAATGCGATCGATGAAGCGCTGGCCGGGTATTGCTCGAATATCGAAGTGACCTTGCACGCGGATGGTTCCGCATCAGTGATTGACGATGGTCGGGGCATTCCTGTGGAAATCCACGAGGAAGAAGGCGTATCGGCCGCCCAAGTGATCATGACCCAGCTGCATGCTGGCGGTAAATTTGATCAGAACTCCTACAAGGTGTCGGGCGGACTGCACGGCGTGGGCGTGTCGGTGGTTAATGCGCTGTCCAAGGAGCTCAATCTCACTGTTTGGCGGGATGGCAAGACCTACACCATGACCTTCCGTGACGGAGAGCCGGACGGTGATCTGACCGAAACTGGCGAGGACGCGGGCAAGCGCACCGGCACGTGCGTGCGGTTTCTCCCTTCAGAAGACGTGTTCGCCTTCATCGACTTTGATCGCGCCAAGCTGGAGCACAGGCTGCGCGAATTGGCGTTCTTGAATTCGGGCGTGCGCATTGTGTTGCGCGATGAACGCGAAGCTGAGCCAGTGGAGACTGTACTGGAATATGAGGGCGGCATTTCCGCGTTCGCCAAGCATCTGGACCGGGCAAAGACACCATTGATTCCCGAGCCAATTCAGATTTCCGGCGTCAAGGACGGCGTCACCGTTGAATGCGCATTGCAATGGAATGACAGCTACCACGAGAACGTGTTGTGCTTCACCAACAACATCCCTCAGCGCGATGGCGGCTCACATTTGGCCGGATTTCGCGCTGCGCTGACCCGTGTGATTTCGCGCTATGCCGACACCAGCGGCATCGCGAAGAAAGAAAAGGTGGATATTAGTGGCGATGACGCGCGCGAGGGTCTGACAGCTGTATTGTCGGTCAAAGTTCCTGACCCAAAGTTTTCCAGCCAGACCAAGGAAAAGTTGGTGTCCTCCGAGGTTCGTCCCATTGTTGAGAACGTCACCAACGAGGCCTTGGCGACCTGGTTTGAGGAAAACCCACAACCGGCCAAGTTGATCATGCAAAAGATTGTCGAGGCCGCCCTCACCCGCGAAGCCGTCCGTAAGACACGCGAATTGGCGCGACGCAAATCGGCGTTGGATGTGGCGTCCCTTCCCGGAAAACTCGCGGATTGCCAAGAACGCGATCCTGCCAAATGCGAATTGTTTCTGGTGGAGGGTGATTCGGCCGGCGGCACCGCCAAACAGGGGCGCAATCGCGCCAATCAGGCGATCCTTCCGCTCAGGGGCAAGATCCTGAATGTGGAGCGGGCGCGCTTCGACAAAATGTTGTCGAGCCAAGAGATTGGGACGCTAATCACGGCCCTTGGCGCCGGGATTGGCCGGGATGACTACAACATTGAAAAGCTGCGCTACCACAAGGTGGTGATCATGACGGACGCCGACGTGGACGGCGCGCATATCCGCACCCTGCTGCTCACCTTCTTTTACCGGCAAATGCCCGAGATCATTCAGCGTGGTCATTTGTACATTGCTCAACCGCCATTGTTTAAAATTTCGCGTGGGAAATCAGAGCGCTATGTAAAAGATCAGGGCGAAATGGAAGCGTATCTGATCGAAGAAGGCGCGCGCGATTCGGCGCTCACTCTGGGATCGGGCGAAGTCATCGCCGGACCGGACTTGGTGCGCCTAGCTCGAGAAGCCCATAAACTGGAAACATTGGTGAAGCGTTTGGCGTCACGCGCGCCTGCGCAAGTGATTTCGCAGGCGGCCATTGCCGGCGCTCTGGGGGCTGAGGCGGGTCTCGACGCGGCGCAAGTTTTGGCTGCGCGTATGGATCTGCTCGCTCAGGAAGGTGAGGACGGCTGGCAGGCCAGCCTCACTGAAGACGGAGGCATTTTGATCGAACGCGAGGTGCGCGGTGTTCGCGAGGCAACCATCCTGGACGGCGCGCTCCGCGATAGCCCTGACGCGCGCCGCTTGCATGAGGCGAGTGAAAAACTTGCCGACGTGTATAACGGCGTTGCGATACTGACCAAGGGCGAGCGAAGCCATCGTGTATTCGACCCGCTCACCCTGCTTGAAGCCATCGAAGCGGAAGGCGAAAAAGGCGTAAAAGTCCAGAGGTACAAAGGTCTAGGTGAAATGAACTCAGACCAACTTTGGGAAACCACGCTTGACCCTGATGCGCGAACATTGCTGCAAGTGCACATTGATGAAGCCGACGAAGCAGACGATGTCTTTACCAAGCTCATGGGTGATATGGTTGAGCCGCGGCGGGAATTTATTGTCGCTAACGCCCTAGAGGCTGAAGTCGACGTTTGATTGATCGTCCGTCAAGACCAACGGGTTTTGACTTGCCAGGACGGGCCCCAACGCGCAAACTCAATGCGTTGGGCGTAGGTCGGCCTGGCGAACGTTAAGTTGACGGGTGGTGATTACTCGCACGTTGATGTGCAAGAACTAGCGTCGAACATGACATTCACCGTGGTCGATCCGCGCCGGCGCATATCCGTCGGACGGTCCGACGGCGAGGAGTTTGGTCATGTCACAATCTGGAACTGTGAAATTCTTCAACAAAGAAAAGGGCTACGGGTTCATCACCCCGGATGACGGCGCAAATGATGTGTTTGTTCACATCTCGGCCGTCGAACGCTCGGGGCTGCAAGCGCTCAATGATGGGCAACGGGTGAGCTTTGAGACAGAGCCCGATCCCAAAGGCAAAGGGCCAAAGGCTGTCAATCTGGCCGTGTCGGACTAAGCACGGCCTTCCGCGATGATTAAGTTAGGCAACGTCGCCACTCGCACGCGGCGGCGCTGTCAATCGTCTGACTCGCCGTCTTCGTCTTCGCGAGACGGGTCATAGGCCGCGTCCGGATCGTATGTTGCGTCTGGATCGTAGGCGGCAACAGGGTCAAAGACGTCTTCAGGATACTCACCCGCCCTACGTGACCGCACTATATTGGGACTGAACGCGCCTGTCACCGGGTCGATGACGCCGTCAATCGAGGTGTCGTAACTGGGGACCGAGCTTCGGCTTGGGCGTTCAAAATCTCTGCGCTCCTCCACCCCCTGCATTGGAGCGAGTCGCGCTTCGTCCACCGCAGTGGTCGGCGCCGGCAGCGGCGCAAGCGGATCAGCGCGTGCTGGCGTGGGCGGCGGCTCGGGCTCCTTTCGCCATGTGGCGGAGCAGCCGATAACGCCCGCGCTCAGCCCGATCAATGCGGCCGCGCGCCATTTCTGCGTCGTTTTGTGCAGATGTCGTGTCATTTCGCCCACTCCCTCGCGGCCAGCCTACTTGCTGTACTCTTTCGCCGCAATTCCTGTAAGTGATAGAAGTCACTTAGCACAGCGGGACGTCACGTATGATCATCGCCATGGCCATTGATCCCATCAATGAGCTTCACCAACTCCCGCTCCACAAGATTGCTGCGATCGGCGCTTTCGGCGTCGGCGCCCAATGGCTCGCCTGGCGGCTGAGATTGCCGGCGATCGTCTTGCTGGCGGCCGCAGGTCTGATGTTGGGTCCGCTGACCGCCATCCTCTTCGGCGATCCGTTTCTCGATCCGGTGAACGACTTTGGCGGGGTCTACCGCCCCATGATCGCCCTGGCGGTGGCGCTGATCCTGTTTGAAGGCGGCCTGCTATTGGAGTTCCGCGAATTGCGAGACGCCAGGAAGGCCGTTTTGAGGCTGGTGATTTTGGGCGCACCGCTCGGCTGGCTGTTTGGCGCACTCGCCGCGCGCTACGCAGCCGGATTGCCCTGGCCGCTGGCGTGGATGCTTGGCGGTTTGTTCGTGGTGACCGGGCCCACGGTGATCTTGCCGCTCTTGCGCCAAGCTCACCTCAAGGCGCGCCCGGCTGCATTGCTGAAATGGGAAGGCATAGTCAACGACCCCGTGGGCGCTTTGCTCGCTGTGGCGGTGCTCAATGTGATGATCCTCACATCGGAAGGCCAAAGTTGGTTGAGTGCGTTGGGCTTGATGACGTTTGGTTCGATCATTGCGGGAATTTTTGGCGTTGCGGGCGGATTGGGACTTGCAGCAGCGTTTCGCCGCGGTCTCATTCCCGAATATCTCAAAGCGCCAATTATCCTAGTTTCTGTCATCGTGTGTTTCGTCGCCTCGGACATGATCGTGCACGAGACCGGATTACTGGCGGTGACCGTGCTTGGGCTGACCATAGCCAACTCCCGCCTGGCCTCGATCGATGATATGCGCCGGGTCAAGGAAACCATCGCCACCATCTTGGTGTCGGGCGTGTTCATTATGCTCACGGCGACGCTGACGCCTGAAGCCATGGCGTCCCTGGATTGGAGAGCGCTCGCGTTTGTCGCCGCCATGTTATTTCTGGTTCGTCCCGCAACGATCTGGCTGGCGACCATCAAGTCAGGACTCAAATGGCAAGAGCGCGCGCTGGTGGGGTGGATTGCCCCACGCGGCGTGGTCGCCGTTGCCGTGGCCGGTTTTTTCGCCGCGGAGATCCTCGCCATCGGGCCTGATCAACTCGGTCTACCTGCCGATCAAGTCGCACGCCTGGCGCCGCTGACCTTTGCGCTGGTGTTCGCAACAATCCTGGCTCACGGCTTCACAATCGGCCCGCTTGCCCGCCGGCTTGGCCTGGCGACAGATGGAACCGAAGGGGTGCTGATTGTCGGCGCCAATCCATGGAGCTTGGATCTGGCTAAAGCGTTGCACGGCCGTGATATTCAAGTCACGGTTGCCGATACAAACTGGACTCGGCTGCGTCGAGCGCGCCTTGAGGGCCTGAAGACTTATTATGGCGAAATCCTCTCGGAATCCGCCGATCATCGTTTGGACCATTCCAGCTTCGATTGGTTAATCGCTGCAACGCCCAACGATGCCTATAATGCACTGATTTGCGTCACCTACGCCCCCGAATTGGGACGCCACAGGGTCTTTCAATTGCCTAGCCCCAGCGAGAATTCGGCGGGAGACCGCGGCATCGCATTCACCAGCCGTGGGCGCACTTTTATCGCCGATAGCCGTACACATGAAGCCGTGTCGCGCGATTGGTGGCGCGGCTGGCGGTTTGGCTCCACCGCATTGAGTGAGAGTTACACGCTGGACAACTTCATCCAAGACCGGGGCGAGGACATTGATTTAATTGCCGAAATCCGAGAAGGGCGGTTCAGCTTACTCGGCCCGCATATGCGACCAAAAGGCGGGCCTGGCTCTGTCCTAGTCTGGTTTGGCGAAGGTGCGGGGAATGGCGCAGAAAAGCGCGCTGCGCATCGTGCCGAAGAAGCTCGGGCCGATCCCAACACCACTCGGCCAAAGAAATCCCAAACTGCAACGTCCAGTTAACCAAGGTGGGCAAAGGTTAATGACGGGAGCGGGGCCTGAGACGATAGACGCCGTTTTCAGGTCACGCACCGCGATAGATCATGTGTTGGAAGCGCGCCCGTTGATTTAAGGTTTAGGCGGTGGGCCCCTAGGAGTCGTCGCCGCGCTCACATCTTTGTGTTGGCGCAAATCCAGAATGGAGCCATCGTTTCTGGGCATGTCGGATGACAACGGAGAAGTCACACACGAGCCACAGCTTGTCTGGAGCATGCGCCGCATCCGCAGGTTACTCATCATCGCCGCCTATGCAGCGGCGCTGGGCCTGATCACAGTCATCGCCACCGTCATTCTCACATGGTCACGCGCTCCGAGCGCAGAACACGCACTTGTTTCCCAACAGAAGATCGACATCGTTTTCACTGATCGCCACGATCAACGCTTCGCGGTTCGCCGCAATTCTGTGTCCACCACAGTGCAGATTGAACGCCTGCCCGCCTACCTGCTCGATGCAATTGTGGCTGCCGTTGATCCCCGTTTCTTCGATCATGGCGGCGTCACGTTTTCGTCCGCGACAAACGCAATCTTTAATCAAGCTCATGCTGATGGTCCGGCGCTGGGTGATAAGACGGTCAGCCAGGAACTCGCACTCATCTTATTGCCTCAAGATTTGCGTGGATGGAGGCGTTCGCTGCACGAATTGGCGCTGGCGCGAAAACTCGAAGATCGCTTCACCAAACTAGAAATTCTGGAGTTGTACGCTAACCGAGCCTATTTTGGCGCCGGGGCGTGGGGTGTCGAACAAGCCGCGCAGACATATTTCAATAAAGCCGTCGATCAACTCACTCTGGGAGAAGCAGCCTATTTGGCGAGTGTTGCGCGGCGTTATCGTCCCGGCTCGTCCTTTGGCGTTCTGGTCAATCCCAGCGATCGCGCCGCCCAAGTGCTCAATCACATGCTGAGCCATGGTGACATTACCGAGCCCGCCTGGCGGGCGGCGTCGGGAACGCCCGTGGAGCTCAGACGCTCGCCAGACCTCGAACTCACCGGCCATTTTGTGGATTGGACTTTGGCGCAACTGGCCCAACTGGATTGGCTGGCCAATGGCCAGATTGTGGTGCGCACCACATTAGATCTCGACATGCAACACGCTGCCCAGCGCGCGGTCGACCACCACATTCCGCTCTCTCTTGCCGAGCAAGCCAAGGTCAATGCTGCATTCGCGGCAATTGACGGTCGCGGTGGAATTCGCGCCATGGTTGATCGCTCTTTGTATCTGACAAGCACTGCGAAACCGGCCGTGACACTCCCCCGTCAGCCAGGTTCGGCCTTCCTGCCCGTGGTCTATGCAGCTGCTCTCCAAGCGGGTGTGGATCCGCAATCCCAATGGATCGATCAGCCGATTGTGGTCGATGGATGGGCCCCGAAAAACTCAAGCGATCAATATTATGGGCAGATGAGTTTGGCCGCCGCAATCGTCTATTCCATCAACACTATCGCCGTTCAGGTGAGCGAAAACATCGGCCGAGACGCCATCCTCGCCATGGCTCAGGCCATGGGCATGCGATCGCCAATGGGCGCGGCGCCCTGGGTGGCCATGGGCGTTTACCCGGTAACGCCTCTGGAACTGGCAGGCCTATACGCCCCGTTGGCGAATGAGGGATTTGCAGTGACGCCGTATGCAATCGAAAGCATCAGTGATTCACAGGGCAGGACTCTTTTTCGCGCCGATTCAGCCACACCGCCTCGAGTCTTGTCGCGAACCATCACCGCTCGGATCAATCATGCGCTTGGCGCCTCATCTGATCGTGCGGCCGGTCTGGCCCAACCAGACAGCGGTCGCGCGCTCATCGGCCATTGGTCTGGAGGCAAAATTGGCGTCACGCCAGCGCGACGTGACGCCTGGTATGCCGGTTATACGCCTGGCCTTGTGGGCGTTGCATGGATTGGACTGCGTGACGACGCCGACCAAAATGCGATTTTGGAAACCGGTGCGCCGGTCAGCGTTTGGAAAACGTTCATGAGCGAAGCCCTCGATGGCGTCACGCCGCCCACCCCGCTCTTGCCTACGCGGTAAATTGGCTTACAACCCCGTGTATTGCCACCCAGTCATATCAATGAAAGCTCCAGTTCATCTAAACCGCGATATGATGCGGCATTGACGTGACGTGGACAACGTGCGTGACAAAGAGAAGCCAGGCGCACTGCGCGTCACGGCAGACAGAATTGGTTCAAACCAGGGGACAGGATCGATGCGGAAATATCTACTGGCCGCTTCTGCCATTGCGCTCGCAGCGTGTGGCGCGGAAACAAGCGACGACAGCGCAGACAGCAGCGCAGCAACACAAGAGACATCTAGCGCCACGGCGGCTCCGGCTTCGGGTGACGTTCTCGCGCTATTTGGCCTTCAAGACGGCGGCCAAGGCTTGATTAGCTATGAATCGTCATCACAGCGCGGCGACACCACGGTGTTCGAAGGCATCTCCATCAATGCTGGTGAAACGCCGCTGAGCGCGTCGAGCCTCACGCTGAAGGGCGCTGGACAATCCGGCAATCTCGCCACTTTTGAAAGCATGTCGGTCGATGGTTTGATCATCGTGGCGCCCGACGGGGCTGGCGAGATCAATGTCGGTTCGTTTGCCATTGAGGAGCCCTCGGACGCATTTGCCAATGTGGTCGCCGGATTTATGTCTGGCCGCTCTCCGGAAGAATTCATGGAAGGCTTCGATCCGGGGGCAGTGAACTTTGGTAAAGTGGGCGTTGAAAATGTGGCCGCCCAGTTCGACGGTCCTGACGCCCAAGGCGCCATTGGAATTGGCTCGTTTGCATTAAGCGACCTCACGCAGGAAACCCTGGGATCGCTCGCGCTCAATGCTGTTGAATTCGACCTGACAACGCCAGAGGGACCGTTTGTGGGCACTTTGGGCGAGTTCTCGTTCTCAGGAATCAACCGGCCCATGTTCCGCGAATTGATCGACACAATCACGGCGTCCAACGGCACACCTGAGGACACATTCGCCAAAATGTCGCAAACCGCGTTTTTCACAGACATCTATTCCAAGCGGTTGGACGGCTATGCGCTGAAAGATTTGGCGGTGAACGCCGCTGGCCTGACCATTGATTTGGACGACTATTCCGGCACGATCACTGAAACCGACACTGGCGTTCGCTACGAGGACAAGATCGATAGCCTCAGCGTCGCCAGCGAGGGCGACGGCTCATTGGGTGGTCCGGCTGCCTTGCAATTCGCCATGTTGGGCTACGACTCTTTGGACTTCCAGATGCGTTCGGTGTCCACGACCAACCGGGAAGCCGACACGGTCTCTCTCGATGAGTTTGTGTTCGAGATGGAAGACGGCTTCACCATGGACATGAATTATACCATGGGCGGTTTTCAGGAATATGTGACCAACGCCATGGCGTTGCTCGACGCCGATACCCTATTGGAAGGCGAGGATCCGTCTCCAGAGGTGATGACTGAGCTGTATAAGCCTCTCGTGTTCCACGGCTTTTCCATGGGCTTGAACGACAATGGCTTGGCGGACAAAGCGTGGACACTGGGCGCAGCGCAAAGTGGCCAAGAAGTGGAAAGCCTCAAGGCCGTCGCCGTTGCGGGCGTGACCAGCTTGGCCTTTATGGCGCCAAGCGAGCAAACTCAGCAATTGGCGGGTCAGTTCATTGAAGCCGCCACGTCATTCATCAATGACGCCGGCAGCTTCCGCATCACCATTGACCCCAGCGAGCCCGTCCCCGTGGGTCCAGTGATCGAACAATTGTCAGCCGTTCAGGAAACGGGCGAGGATCCCACGCCTGTGATCGACGAATTGATCGCCGATCTGAACATCACAATCGCCGCTGAAGCCGAGTAGGCCGATCGGCGGTTAACCAAATTCTTTAGCGCCGACGCGGGCAACTGCGTCGGCGTTTTGATGTGGGTGATCGCGGATAAATTTGGCGATGCGCGGCTGGATTTCGGTGCGGAAGCGCCGACCATTGAACACACCGTAATGGCCAACGCCCGGCTGAACATAGTCTTGCTTCATGTGATCCGACAGTCCGGTGCATAGGTCTAAGGCGGCCTGAGTTTGGCCAATGCCCGAGATGTCGTCCCGCTCTCCTTCCACGGTGAACAAAGCTGTGTCATCAATGGCGCCAAGACGCACGGTTCGTCCGTGAATCTTCAAAAGGCCCCGAGCCAGCAAATGGCGCTGGAAGACTTTGTCCACTGTCTCAATATAAAACTCCTCGGTGAGATCCATCACCGAGAGATACTCATCATAAAACTCCCGGTGCGCCTCCGCTGAATCGCCATCGCCGGCCACCAAATGCTCAAAGAAATTCCAGTGAGCATCCACATGGCGGTTCCAATTCATGTTCATGAAGCTCAAGAGTTGCACAAAGCCGGGATAAACGCGTCTAAACACGCCCGGATAGGGCAGCGGCACGGTGTAAACCATGTGTTTTTGGAACCAAGAGAGAGGTCGTTCCTCAGCAAGACGATTGGGCTCAGTCGGCGAACGACGCGCATCAATGGGCGATCCCATATAGGTCATGGTTGCAGGTCGGTTTGGATCGCGGTCCTCCGCCATCAGAGCGATGGCGGCCAAGACTGGAGGTCCGGGTTGGCACACGGCGATCACATTTGATCCTGGCCCCAATTGCGTAATCATGCGGCGTACATGCGCCACATAATCGTCAAAGTGAAAACGGCCCTCCACCACCGGCACCAACCGGGCATTGGTCCAATCGGTGATATACACTTCGTGTTCAGGCAAAAACGCCTCGACAGTGCTGCGCAACAAGGTGGCGTAGTGGCCAGACTTGGGCGCCACGATCAGGACCTTGGGATCGTCGGTCATATCGCCGCGGGCCTCGCGCAACGCGCGGGCGTCACGGCGGAAATGGACCAACTCGCACCATGGCGACGACCAAACGGTCTTGGGCTCTACAGCAACAGACGCGCCATTGATCTCAACCTGGTCAATCCCCCAACTCGGTTTGCCATAGCGTCGAGTGACCGCCTCAAATACGTCTGCGGCCGCAACCACTGAGCGCCCCGCCAGGGACTCGCTCGCTGGATTGAGTGGCCATGCCATCGCTGCGCGCGTGAGATTCGTCATACTCCGCAGCGGCGTGATGGCCGCATGCCCCATTTCGTAAAGTGTATAAAGCACTAAATCGCCTCTACTTAACTATTCGCCAGCGCACTCCAAATGACGAGACATTACGTCTGCCATCTCATCAGGCGTCGTGGTGTGGGTAAAAAGATCAACAAAATCCCCATTTGCATCCATCAAAAAGATGATGCTCGAGTGATCCATGGTGTATTCAGCGGCGCTATCGGGATCTTCAATCTTCTCGAAGTATACTTTGTAGGAGTCCGCAGCAGCCCTAATGGACCCGAGCGAGCCGGTCAAACCCACCAGGTTTTCCGGGAATGCATTCGAATTCACATAGGTCGCCATGGCGTCCGGAGTATCGCGTTCTGGATCGATGCTAATCAAGACAGGCTGAAATTGCGCACGCTGCTCGTCCGGCAGCAGGTTGAGCGCCGCGGCCATCTGCTGGAGCGATAGCGGGCACACATCCGGGCAATAGGTAAATCCGAAATACACCAATGTCGGCCGACCGAGGAAATCCGCCTCCGTCGCTGTATCGCCAAGGTGATTGACCAGCTCAAACGGCCCACCCACCGGCGCGCCATTCGTGGCCGCCTGCGGACATTGGTCGGCAATTTGCACCGAGTTTATAGACTCCTCGCCGCAACTGATTACACCGAGGGACATCAAGAGGATCGCGAATGGATTGCGCATTGGCAAAATATGAGGCCAAAATTGCGCAATGAAAAGGTTGCAATGCAACACGCGTCCGCTATCGCCTGTCAAAGTGGTGAGATCATTGCGCCATCGCGCTGTTTGTTCGCCGCCAATTTAGCGCACTGCGCCTGGGACAACAGGGAAATCGCAAGAGGTTCCGCCATGGTCACTCTCGCGCCAGACAACGATACGAATTTGCAACCGTCGGTCGGTACCTTTGCCGGCGGGCAGCGACAAGCGCGGCTGCGCACGTTTATTCTTTTGCGGTGGATCGCCGTCCTTGGCCAAACCGTGACAGTGCTCGCCGTCAAATTCATTTTCGGATTTGACTTGCCCTTAGCGCCTGCCTTGGCCGTTATCGCTGCGAGCGCGTGGCTGAACCTCTATCTGACCGCCTCTCAACCCACATTGCGGTTCATGCGTGACAACGAGGTCGCCCTCAATCTTGGTTTCGACATTGTCCAACTGGCCGTACTGATCTCGATCACGGGCGGAATGGACAATCCGTTCGTGGTGTTGATGGGCGCGCCGGTGGCGATCGCATTCACGGCATTGCGCGCTCGATACGCCCTTGCCATCGCCGGGATTGCGCTGGTCGCGACTGTCGCGGTTTGGGCGTTTTCCGCGCCTTTGCCGTGGAAAAACAATAGCACGTTCGACCCGCCATATCTGTATGAATGGGGACTGGCGACATCGTTGATCACCTGCACTGGGTTTATTTGCGTGTTCACCTGGCGCCTCGCCAATGACGCCCGACGGATGTCCGAAGCGCTAGCGGCAACCCAAACGGTGCTGGCCCGCGAACAAAGATTGTCGGCCTTGGGCAGCTTGGCTGCAGCCGCCGCCCATGAACTGGGCACTCCGCTCGCCACCATCCAAGTCACCGCCAAAGAGATGGCGCGGTCGCTGCGGTCAGACGGAGATCTCCGTGAGGATGCCGAGCTTCTGGTCAGCCAAGCCGAACGTTGCCGAGACATTCTGCGCCAACTCTCCAAGCGTGGTGACGAGGAAGACTTGATGCACGCCCAGTTGGATTTAGCCCAGCTGATTGATGAGGTAATCGAGCCATTTGTCGGATTGGGACCGGAGATTGACGTGGAACTCAAGGCCGAGGCCGGCGCACCGTCACGCGGTCCAAAATTGCGCAGGATGCCCGAATTGATCCATGCTCTAACCAACTATGTGGAAAACGCCGTCGACTTCGCCAACACGTCGGTCACGGTGTCGGCGACGTGGTCGGCTCATGATGTCTGGATCGAAGTCCGAGACGATGGACCCGGGTTTTCACCAGAAATTATCGCCGATTTGGGGCAACCGTTTATCAGCCAACGCCCCGCGGGCGCTGACCGCGGCGGCCTGGGACTTGGCATGTTTATTGCCCAGACGTTCGTTGAGCGCACAGGCGGCGCCGTGACTTTGGCCAACACCAAGCCACCAGGATCGGGCGCTGTGGTGCGTGCTCGCTGGCCGTTGGCCGCAATCGCTGCACGTGAGGCTTAAGTTTACGAAGCCTCGATCTAGGTATGGTAGGGTTATGACAAGTTTGACATAAGCGCCTGGCAACCATCTCAGTGAACTGGCGATGTCGATGCGGGTGCAAGGAGGCCTAAGGGTGACCACAGTTGAAAATGGAACCATGGTGAGCGCGCCAGATACTTTGGTCGATCGCACTCTGCTTCTTTTGGACGATGACGCGCCATTCCGCACTCGATTGGGCCGGGCCATGACCCAACGTGGTTTCTCTGTGTCAGCCGTGGCGACGGTGGCGGAAGCGCGTGACATCGTCACTCTGAATCCGCCAGCTTTCGCCGTGTTGGACATGCGTTTGGAAGATGGCTCTGGCTTGGATCTCGTCGAACTGCTGAACGCTCATCGTGCTGACGCGCGGATCGTTATGCTCACTGGCTATGGCAATATCGCCACCGCCGTGGCGGCCGTTAAAGCGGGCGCGGTCGACTATTTGGCAAAGCCAGCCGACGCCGACGACATCGCGCGCGCATTGTTGGCAAAACCCGGCGACCTCCCCGATCCGCCGGACAATCCCATGTCCGCCGATCGTGTCCGTTGGGAGCACATTCAGCGCGTTTACGAACTGTGTGATCACAACGTCTCTGAAACAGCGCGTCGGCTGAATATGCATCGACGCACGCTTCAACGAATCCTCGCCAAGCGTGCGCCGCGTTAATCGTCTACACGCGCAATGGCATCAAGACGTACTGGGCGTGTTCATCGCCGCGATCGAGAATAAGCGCCGGTGCAGCAGGATCGGCCAAAAGAAACTCCGCGGTTTCCCCTTCGATCTGGCCGGTTACGTCCAAGAGATATTTGGCGTTAAACCCGATTTCGATGGGATCAGCGTCAAACTCCACCGCCAATTCCTCAGTCGCATTGCCGGTGTCGGGATTGTCGACCGTAAGTTCCAAGCGTTGCTTGTCCAATGACAATTTGATGGAGCGGGATTTCTCCGCTGAAATGGTCGCCACCCGGTCCACGGCTTCGGAAAACGCTGCGTTCTCCAGTACCAACGACTTGGTGTTGTTGGCCGGGATGACCTTTTGATAGTCGGGGAATGAGCCCTCCACCAATTTCGATGTCAAAACGGCGTCGCCCACAGAGAAACGAATTTTTGACTCAGACGCGGCCACTTCCACGTCTCCGCCGGCGTCTTCCAGCAAACGCCGGACTTCTTGTACGGTTTTGCGCGGCACGATGATGCCTGGAAGCGACTTTGCGCCTTCGGGCAGATCGGTTTCAGCCAGCGCCAAGCGATAGCCGTCAGTGGCCACCGCACGCAATCGATCGCGTCCGTCGCGCTCGGCGGGATGCAGATGGATCCCGGTGAGGTAATACCTCGTTTCCTCAGTGGAAATGGCGAACCGGGTTTTGTCGATCAAGCGCGCCAGAGCCGCTGAAGAGATGGAGAATGTGCATGCAAAGCCTTCCGCGCTCATCACCGGAAAATCATTAGCTGGCAGCGTGGGCAACAAAAACTTGGACCGTCCCGCCGTAAGGCTGAGCCGCCCGGAATCATCGCCCTTCACCTCAATGGCCACGTCAGCGCCATCAGGCAATTTGCGCACAATGTCGTAGAGTGTGTGGGCGGGGACTGTGGTGACGCCGCCTGATTCGATTCGCGCAGGAGCCGATTCAAGCACCTCCATCTCCATATCCGTGGCGGCGAAATGAATCCGCTCGCCTTCTGCACTAAGCCGAACATTGGACAGGATGGGGATGGTGTTACGCCGTTCGACAACGCTTTGTACGTGTCCCAAAGTGCGCAGTAACGCCGAGCGCTCGAGTGCTGCTTTCATGGTGTGTATCTATCTCGCTGCAGGATTGCCCCTATCAACGCGGAGCCTACCAAGCGGCGCGCTTGGAATGGGATGAGAAGCTTAAACATGAATCGGCCGTTGTAAGAAGGCTCTTACAACGGCCGACAGTGGATGACGCGTGTTAAGGTCTAACTTGCGCGCGCAGAACGCCCGCCAGCCTGGCGCAAACGACGGCGAATCGAGTCGACGTCATTGCGGACCCGTGCATCCTCGCCATACATCTTGTCGATTCGACGATAGGCATGAAGCACCGTGGTGTGATCCATATCGTTGAAACGACGGCCGATATCGGGCAAGGACCGCGACGTCAGGACCTTGCACAAATACATGGCCTGCTGGCGTGGCCGCACAATGTCGTGGGTCCGACTGCGCGACAGCAACTCCGACACTTTCATGCCGTGGTATTCAGCCACCGTTTTCTGGATTTCATCCACCGTTATCCGGCGGTTTGAAACGGCGAGTGTGTCTTGCAGTGCAAGTTTGGCCGATTCCAAATTGACGGGACGGTCCATCATCACAGTCTGCAACAGCACGGTGGCGAGCGCCGCCTCCAAAGCGCGCGGCGTGTCCTTCACCGCACAGGCGATGAAATCCACCACATCTTCAGGAACGCTTTGATTGCGCCGCATGCCAGGATTGTCCTCAATCATGCGCTCAAGGATACGGCGACGATGCGGCAAGTCGGGCTTGGCCAAATTCACCGTCACTGCTGAGCTCAATCGACGGCTCAATCTGTCATCCAAGCCCATCAGTTCGTCGGCCACGCGATCGCCTGACACCACCACGCGCCCATTGCGAGACAAGATCGTCGTGATGATGTTGAACAATTCGCCTTCAGTGGCTTTGGAGCCGGCGATTGTGTGCAGATCATCGATCAGCAGCACGCTGGCCTGACTGACGTTCTCCTTAAAGGCAATCGCCGTTTTCTCATTAATCGCACGCACATACTCAGTGCGAAACCGCTCGGCGTTAAAGAACATCACCTTGCGAGACGGATTTGCCTCCACCATTGAGGCCTCAATGGCGGTCAATAGGTGAGTTTTTCCCACGCCTTGGTCGCCATGCACAAAAAGCAAAGTGAAAGGGGCATCCGGTTCCTCACACAGCACCTTGGCCGCGGTGGCCGCCGATTTGTTGGCGTCACCCACGACAAAGTTGCCGAATGTGCGCAGACGCGCCACCGATGGCCCTTGACCGTCGCTCCCCGTGGAGCCGGTGTCGTTCGCCGCAACTGCGCCCGTGCGCGGGTTTGGATCAGCCAAAATCTCGATGGATCGCGCCTGCGGGTCCACCGAATGCCAAAGGCTGGTCAGCCGGCGCGGTCCCACGCGATCCAACATGCGATCGCAATGGGTGATGTTGGGCGCAAACAAAATGACCTTTTCATCATCAGCACGCCCGACTCGAAGGCCGGCGCCCCAAGCGCGCCAAGCACTATCCCCGAGAACGCCACGTAATACGGCATTAAACGCGCCGAAAATTCTATTGATTTCTGAATCTTCTACACTGCTTACAATACTTCCGTTCTTTTCTTGACTCTCACGCACTCCACGAGTTCCCCCAAACTGAGAAATCATGGAAGATTGGGCAACACTATGATTTTGCATATCCGCCCCCTGTTATTTTGGTTGTCTCAGCGTTCTGCTGACACTGCGGTTGAATATTATTCCATTGCCCAAACCCTCCGGGCAATGAGTTCGACTAACACATACCAATGACGCGAATATTCTGATGGGTGTGATGCACTGGGACATCGAACCGGCTTCAGGCTATTGCGCCACCAACTCTACGCCTGCAATGAGCAACCAACGCCATGCCGACGTCGCCGCCGACTGCCGCCAAAAGCGGGCCGGCGTCTCGCGTCCGTGTCACCGCTGTATTGGCCATTCACTGCAAACACCACCGATCCATTCACCACAGTGTAGGCGGGAGGAATGGGTCTGAAACAACGACCCTGTCCGCCTGTGGCACGATAAGAGCCCAAACTTTTTCAACAGACCAGTCTTGACTCTCGAATCTTTTTCATGGCGCCGGCTTTATTCACAGGCTGGTTGAGCCCAAGTCAAACTCGCCTAGATCAGTGTTCTCGCAAATAAAAAAGGGCGCACAAATGTGCGCCCGTTCTGCCAGATATCGTCCAGCCGGCCAATTACATCAGATATTTAGAACACTCTGCTTGCGCTATTGTGCAGAGGCAGCCATTGATTTGACGCGCTGACTGAGGCGCGACACCTTGCGTGACCCTGTATTCTTATGAATCACACCTCGGCTCACGGCCCGCGCGATCTCTGGTTCAGCAACTGAGAGCGCCTTGCGCGCTTGATCTTGGTCGCCAGACGCGATGGCTTCTTCAACGGCTCTCACATAAGTCCGCATCCGAGACCGCCGCGCGCGATTCACAACCGTGCGGCGCTCAATGCGTCGGATCGCCTTTTTTGCGGAGCTCGAATTCGCCATCTGTTCATGTCACCTTTTATCTCGCGAGGCGCGCGACATTAGTGATTTGGCGGCCGTCGTCAACGCTAAATGGTGCAGATATTTTTGCCCTGCGATACTTTTTTGACACGCGCCGCCACACATTCCGGTTAGGCCTTATCGGTTCTTAAAGTGCGGCGAGCGCTTTTCTGCGAACGCCATCATGCCTTCGGACTGATCCTCGGTGGCGAACATGGAGTGAAAAACGCGGCGCTCAAACTGGATCCCATGCGTCAGCGTGGTCTCATAAGCCGCATTCACAGTCTCCTTGGTCATCATGGCGATGGGCCGCGACATTTCCGCCACTTTTTTCGCCGCCGCCATGGCCTCGTCCATGAGTTCCTCAACCGGAACGACTTTTGCCACGAGGCCAGCGCGCAACGCCTCCTCAGCCGTAATGGGTTGGCCAGTCAAACACATATACATGGCCAATGATTTGCCCACATAACGCGGCAAACGCTGGGTTCCGCCCGCACCAGGCATGACTCCAATGCTGATTTCCGGCTGGCCAAATTTCGCGTTTTCTGCAGCGATAATAAAATCACACATCATCGCAAACTCGCATCCGCCACCCAACGCATAGCCGGCCACCGCGGCAATGATCGGCTTTCGCAAACGCGATACAGCCTCCCAAGTGGCTGCGAAAGGATCGTGCATATACAGATCCACGAATTCGCGATCTTTGAGCTCTTTAATGTCCGCGCCGGCGGCGAACGCCTTTTCCGATCCGGTGAGAATCACGCAGCCAATGGCGTCATCAACGTCAAACTCAGCAAGGGCGGACGCCAACTCTGACGTCAGTTGATTGTTCAAGGCGTTTAAGGCCTTAGGGCGATTGAGCGTGATGATCCCCACAGCGCCTTCGGTTTTGACGATGATGTTTTCGTAAGCCATGCCGACCCCCCTGGGACTTTGCGCTCTTGCTCTGATCTCTTGGCTAAGCGCAGTGACGCGTGAGCGGGATGAACCGCCACGGAATGAGACTGCGCCCGTCTGTACCCGAATTGCCGGCCATGTCCAAACCCCCGTTTTTAAAGTTGGCCATGTCGCTTCAGGTCGCGAGCTGGCATAGATCGCAGTAGAAAGTGGACCGGTTTGAATGCACCTGGCGAACGATCACTCCCGAACAGCCTGCCCGCCGGCAAGGGGCGCCTTCCCGCCCATAAACGGCGAACGCGTGCTGAAAATATCCCATTGCGCCATTGGCTTGTGCATGATCGCGCAGTGATGACCCGCCCGCAGCAATGGCTTCCGTTAAGACGTCCTTGATGGCGGCGACCAACGCAACGACCTGGCCATCGACGAGTTCGCGAGATAGCGAGGCGGGATGAATTTGGGCGCGATGGAGCGCTTCGCACACATAAATGTTACCGAGCCCGGCCACCACGCGTTGGTCGAGCAGCGCGGCCTTGATCGGCGCCGTCTTGCGCGCCAGCACCTCGCCGAGTCCAGCCGGCGAGAATGCGTTGGACAAAGGCTCGGGGCCAAGGACTGCAAGGTGCTTGCACGTTTCAAGCGATCCGAGGCTAACCAAATCCATATAGCCGAAACGGCGCGGGTCGTTGAACGTCACCACCGCCCCGCCCTGCATGGCGAACACGACGTGATCGTGCTTGGGATCGGTCAGCCGGGCGTGGGCGAACCCGTCTTGATTCAGTGCTCTGAGAGGTTTTTGCGTTTCGTCGTCAGCGATGGTGAACCGGCCCGACATGCCCAGATGCATGATCAGCGCCTCTCCAGTATCCAACGGCGCAATCAGATATTTCGCCCGCCGGTCCAAGCGCTCGATCCGCGCCCCCGTTAGCCGTTCAGCGAACCGGTCGGGAAACGGGAACCGCAAATCCGGCCGGCGCGCTTGAGCAACAACAATCTGCTGACCGTCCATCACCGGGGCGAGGCCGCGGCGCACGGTTTCCACTTCAGGCAGTTCAGGCATGGTCAACAAAGTTGGATTAGTGGGAGCTGACTTTTGTCAGCATAGTGAACGGCTCCACCGCCAAACGCCATGGGCAGAGAAGCCGTCAAACGGTAAGTATAGTCCATGACCCATGATTCAGACACCACCTCCTTCGGCTTCCGCAATGTCAAACGTGAGGACAAAGCCCCACTGGTGCGCGGCGTGTTCGACCGCGTGGCCAGCCGCTATGACCTGATGAACGATTTGATGTCGCTGGGCGTGCATCGGGTGTGGAAGGACATGACCATTGTGCGAGCCAACCCGCAGCCTGGCGAGCATTTGGTGGATGTGGCCGGCGGCACCGGCGATTTGGCGCGCGCCTGGGTCAGACGCGGCTGGAAGGTGGCCGAGCGTCGCGGCGGGCCGGTGGCGACAGCGACCGTGGCGGATATCAATGTGGAAATGCTGCGCGCCGGCCAGGCCAAAAACCGCCCTGAGGACTCGCACATTCAATGGCTGGCGGGCAATGCGGAGCGCCTGCCTCTGCCCGACGCGTGCGCCCACTGTGTGACCATCGCGTTTGGGATTCGTAATGTCACGGATCGCGCAGCGGCCTTGGGCGAGATGAAGCGGATCATCAAGCCGGGCGGGCGGTTTTTGTGCCTGGAATTTTCACGGCCCACATCCGATGGGCTGCAACGGCTTTACGACGCTTGGTCCTTCAACGCCATCCCGCGCATCGGCCAAGCCGTGGCGGGCGACCGGGAAAGTTATGAGTATCTGGTCGAATCCATCCGCAAATTCCCCACCCAAGCCGACTTTGCAGACGAAGTGACCGCCGCCGGTTTCAAACGCGTGACGGTAAGCAATTTCTCCGGCGGCGTCGCAGCCCTGCACATGGGGTGGGGGTGACCGTCCGGGGTCTTTCATCGACTGTTTAATCCGTCAACTCACCGTGGCGCGCAGCGAGATCGGCGGGACCCATAACCCTCTGAAAATCAATCGTAAACGCCGCATGGACCCACTGATCGACCTCACGGTCGCCAGTGGGATGACGGATCGTATGTACTTGATGGGCTTCGCTTGTTTCGCGTCGTAGCCTGCAAAAAAGCTCAGTGAGCCGCGAACGCCAAGGCTGCGCGCACTCCTTCCTTGGTGGCGGTGGGGAAGGCGTCGACATATTCGTCGATTGTCATCCCGCCAGCGAGGTTCTCGAGGACGTGCGCAACAGTTAGCCGCGTCCCCTCAATGCATGGCTTTCCGCCCATTAGTAGGGAATCTTCAATAATTTGAACCATCAACGGAGCATACTATCGCACGGCACGGCCGTCATCAGAGAAGTTATGGGCGTTGCCGCCTTTTCGCCGTGACGACCGACTACTGAACGGATTGCGACCTTAATCCTCATTAGCCTCCATCGCATCCATCCGCAGCATCCGACCCTGCTCACCATCGGTGAGGATATAGATTTTACCATCAGGGCCTTGGCGCACGTCCCGCACGCGCTCGCCAACGGGTATGCGGCTTTCGGTCGGGCGCGGATCGGCGCTCACGTCGATGACGCGCACATCTTGGGTGATCAACCCGCCTGACAACGCTCGGCCGTCCCAATCGGCAAATTCCTCACCGCGATAGATCGCCAAGCCAGACGGCGCGTGGGTATCCAGCCACACCACAGCAGGATCGCGCATATCCGGATCGGTCGTGCGATCGGAAATCAGGGACCCGTCGCGATAGTTGCGCGCATAGGTCACCGCCGGCCAACCATAATTGACGCCGGCCTCAATGCGATTGAGTTCATCGCCGGCGGCGGCGCCGTGCTCATTGGCCCATAACGCTCCGGTTTGCGGATCTTGGGCCAGGCCTTGGATATTGCGATGGCCGTAGCTGAAGATTTCCGGACGCACATTGTCTCGACCGGCGAAGGGATTGTCGTCGGGAACAGAGCCGTCAGCATTCAAGCGAATGACTTTGCCAAACACGGTATCCAATTGCTGGGCTTGGCGGCGGATTTCCTCGCCCTCGAACATGATGGGCGGATTGCCGCCATCGCCGATGGAGGCGAGAAACGTCCCGTCATCAAGAAACTCAATGCGCGAGCCGAAGTGTTGGCCACTGCCCTTCGCATCCGGGTTTTCGTACAGGACCTCGAAATCCTCCAACGTGTCGCCAGAGAGACGAGCGCGCGCGATCGTGGTTCGGTTCGCCTCCTCATCGCCTGCGGAATAGCTGAAATAGAGGTAAGGCGTGTTCTCGAAATCTGGGTGGGCAACCACGTCCATCAGGCCGCCCTGTCCGCGGGTAATGCCGCCATCACCGCCCGAGGTCACCCCGGCAGGAAAGGCAATAGCCGTATCGACCAAAGCGCCGTCACGGACAATGCGCAGCTGACCGGGCCGCTCGCTAATCACCGCATCGCCGTTGGGCAACCATGTGACGGACCATGGATAGCTTAGGTTTTCCGCTACGGGGGTTAAGGTAAACCCAGTTTCTTCGGCAATGCGTCCCCGGGAAATCCTAGTTTGTGCGCCTGCGGGAATGGCCGTCGAGGCGGTGAAGGCAACGGCGATTGCGGCGACAGTGACAAAGCGAACCATGGATTTCCCTCCTGCAAAATTTTCAGCGTGTCGAATGCCTAAGATACGTAGTGGAAGATGGGCGCTTGTTGGCCTCAGACAAACCCAAATTGCTCCAGAAATTCAGAATTGCTGAGAATACCGGCAACGATGTCAAAATCCGCCCCCCTCGCGCGTCATGGGGACATGGGCGATGATGGTCGTCGCCCCAAGGATGGAGGACACCACAATGCAAACCTGCATGTTGATCTATGAGACCGGCGCGGACTTTGTGAATCGCACAGCGCCGCACACGCCGGCGGGCAAAGTCTATTGGGATGAGTGGAGCGCATATAGCCAGGCCTTAGGCAAAATCGTTGTCGGCGGTGCTGCGCTGAAAGGACCGGAAACCGCCGCTCTCTGAGCAAGATACCACGCTGTGGAGCTTTCAGCTCATCGCGCGAGCCGAGCATGTTTTGCGAAACGGCCTTGTCGCGTCCGAAGGCGCCAGCCTCGGTCGCTATTGCCTTGAAGCGGCGATCCAATCCGCGCATGCCAGACGCGCCTTTCACGGTGAGGCCGATTGGCCAGCCATTGTTCAGCTTTACGATGCGCTTTTGCAGGTGACACCCGCACTTGGCGCCGCAGTGGGGCGAGCGGCTGCGGTCTGTTCCGCCTGTGGTCCGGCAGATGCGCTGATCGCGCTGGATACGCTGGAAGCCGCCCATTCTGACACCGTATCCAACTATCAGCCCTATTGGGCCGTGCGCGCGCACGTTTTGTCAGAGTTGGGCGATGCAAGCGCGATGGCGTGTTATCACCGCGCCATCGGACTGAGCGAAGACGCGGCGGTCCGCGCCTATCTTCAAACGCGCCTCAATACCTGCACATGAGGCCCATTAGCCGCAGTCAATTCTGCATCTCTTAACGATACATGCGAACATCTCAGGCTATGTGACCCGCTATGATGGGTTATCTCTCCAGCCTGGGGTCGTTATTGCGCGCAGCATGGGTGCTCACGCGCCACGATGCATTATTGCCCAAAGAGTATCAGTCGCTGCTTCCGGCCCCGGTGCGCTGGCTGGGTCAGCTGGGCCGGTTGGTGGCCGATCCGCACCGTCAGTCCAATCCCGGCGTTCGTTTGGCGCGCGCTCTGGAAAAGCTTGGTCCCGCCTACGTCAAGTTGGGCCAGTTTCTGGCGACGCGTGGGGATATTCTCGATCCTGACTTCGTCGACGGCTTATCCACACTGAAAGACAAGGCCGAACCCTTTCCCGTTTCCACGGCGCGCAAAGTGCTGGAAGGTGAATTTGGCGATCAGGCCAAAGTGTTGTTTCCCCATTTGAGCGCGGCTGTGGCAGCCGCATCAATCGCTCAAGTGCACAAACTCCCCATTGATGGAGGCGCACCGCTCGCAATCAAGGTCTTACGCCCAGGGGTGGAGGCCAAAGTTGCGCGGGATCTCAAGGCGTTTCGGCTGGCGGCAGGGGCGATTGAGCGACTAATCCCCGCATCGCTTCGCCTGCGTCCCCGGGCATTTGTCGAGACAGTGGCGCGCGCGCTGACCCTGGAGACGGATCTGCGTTTGGAGGCCGCCAGCGCGGGCGAGATGGCGGAAATCGCTAAGGACATTGACAACTTTGTCGTGCCCAAGGTGGACTGGAGTCGCACGGAGAGGCGTGTGCTGGCCATTCAATGGATTGATGGCGCGCCACTGTCTGATCCCCTACGACTCAACGCGCTTGGGGTCGATCAAAAGGCCCTGGCAGTGACAGCGATCCGGGCATTTTTGCATAGCGCCTTGAACCAGGGCGTCTTTCACGCCGACATGCATGAGGGCAACTTGTTCGCCAATGCGAAAGGCGACCTCGTTGCCATCGATTTTGGCATTATCGGCCGCATTGGCGCCGCCGAACGGCGATACTTGGCGGAGATCTTATACGGCTTCATCACGCGCAATTATCAGCGTATCGCCGAGGTGCACTTCGAGGCCGGCTATGTGCCTGCACACCACAATGTGGCCGATTTCGCGTCGGCTTTGCGCGCGGTGGGCGAACCGATCTGGGGCAAGCGGTCCAGTGATGTGTCTATGGGGCGGTTGCTGCTGCAATTGTTTGAGATCACCGATCTGTTTGACATGGCGCTGCGCCCCGAATTGGTATTGCTACAGAAAACGATGGTGCAGGTTGAAGGCGTGGCGCGCGGCCTAGACCCAAACTTTGACATGTGGGCAGCCGCAAGTCCCGTTGTGGAGACGTGGGTCACCCGCGAGCTTGGACCCATTGGACTCGCCAAAAGTGTGTCCGGCGATTTGTCCCGGCTTCGCCGCGCCGCCGAACGATTGCCTGAAGTCGTTGACGCCTTGGCGGCGTTGAGCGGCAATTCACCAATGGCGGGATTGTCGCTGAGTGATGACACCATTGCACGTCTCATGACCGCACGAATGCGCGCAACACGCTTGCGGTTTTGGGGGCTTTGGGCGCTCGCGCTGATCGCTGTGATCGGCCTCGCGTGGCGATAATTTCTGTCGCGCCAGGCCGTTGGTGGTCAATTTTTCTGGAATGACATCGAAATGTTGCAATTTCGCACTTGCACAATACCACCAGCCTCACCTACCGTTGCGACTGTGAGCACAAACGTTATTACTGAGCAAAAAAAGCTCCGTCGCACGGGCAATTCGTCCGGCGTGACCCTGTCCAAAAAGGTGTTGGCGGCGGCCGGCATCTCAGCCGGCGAAGAAGTCACCGTTGTGGCGACAGCGGGGCGCATTATCATCACACCAGCCGATGGCGCGGCCCAACGCACGCGAGCGGCGGGCCAAGCTGTTCTTGAGCAGTACCGTTACGCGTTCGAGCGCCTTGGCCATGAAGGGCGCATGCCATAAGCGCGGGCTGAATTGCGGGGGATTGGGATGCCGGACACATTGACTGATGCTGGAAACATCACCTTGCCCGATTACACCGCGCTGGTGGAAACCACCCGGGTGATGCTCCAAGAGTCATCCTCCACCGAACTCAGATTTCGCGATGAAGGATTGTTTCAAAGCGCTTATGCACGACCGCAAAACCTGTTGGCCTATTCGGACGGCCAGGCTTCGATTTTCGCCGTGGCGGCCGCCTTGGCCCATGGCATCGCCACAAATCACGCCTTGATTGACGGCAATAAACGCTCTGCCGCGATCGCGTTTGCGGTGACGCTGTTGCTCAATGGCGTGCGCCTGGATGTCTCCCAGCGCGATTTCGAGGACATGTTTCTCTCGGTGGCCCGCGGCGACGCCAAAGAGCCCGAGTTGGAGCGCTGGGGCGAGGCAAACGCCATGCGCGACCGCCGGTTTGCTGATTGACCGAGGTCGCGCCCACGGCGTTGTCTATTGCTCTAGGGGCTCGCGCCAATCCACATCGCAGCCTTCAGGCGCTTCAGCGCAATCCACGTCGGCCGGCATGACGCCGTCTAGCGCCTGGCCGAACCAGTCAATGAACGCGACGTCGCCAACCTTGCGCGTGTAGAGGGCGTCGAAGCGCATGATGGTGTGTGTGTCCCCGCCAGCCTGATAGCTCGCAATGTTTTCAACGCCGGAATTCAACTCCGCCGTGGTTGCGCGCAACGCCTCACCCAAAGTTCCCGGCGCCTCCACCAATGACCGGAACATGGTCTGGGAATAGTCGTATTCATTGTCATAACGGGCGAACCGAATGCGCGGCGCGGCGTCGGCCTCACGGCCATAGATCATATAGAAATCAAGCGCTTGAGCGTCGGCATATGGCTCACGGGCGCGCAACACATCCGAGGCGCCCCACTGATCGAGAATATGTGGCACGATCTCAGACCGATATCCGCCCGAACCGCCGGCAAATTGCACAATGTCGGCCTCTGGGAAACGGTCGGCCATCTCCCCGGCATAAAACGGCGAGGCCAGGGCTCCCGCGCTGCCGCCGGCCACAACAATCTGGTCGGGAGATTGGTTCTGTTCGATCCAGTCAAACACGGCGCGCACATTTGTTGCGCCCTTGTGATGAATTTCAAACTCACGGCCATCTTCGCTTGTGTATGTGCGCACGGCGTCGCCCAAATGCACATCGCCAGTGCAATACGGCGCGAACACTAAGGTCCAGTCACCCACAGGATTGTCCGGATTAGCAAGATTAAACGCGCCGCCATGGGTGCGTGGGTCATTGTGGGGGATGTCAGCGCGCGGCGCATAAGTAGGTTGTCCGCCTTCAACATCGCACGTGCCCGCCGTCCAACAGGCGCCGCCGCCATTGAGGAACACAAACAGCTTATCCTCGCGGCCGGGCTTCACTGAGAAATGATAGGGGCTGCCATCAGAACAGAGGGTTTCGTCACCTGTCACAATCGTCTGCCATGGATCGCCTTCCGGTTCGCTTGCTGGCTGGGCGGCCTGATCAGCAGCAACACAGCCCGCACTGAGTGCGACCGCGCCCATCATCAGCGCGCGCAGCGTGCGTCTCTGTCTACTTTTGTGCATGACAATATCCCCCTTAGATCAATGAGACCAAACGACATCACGGTCCAGTTGTGGTGTGTAGGCCATGAGAATGCGGCTTGACCAGGGCGATCAGCTTGTAGGTCTTGACCCCCCGATGGTTCCCGCCAATCCTCGGCGACGACATAGAGGGGACACAACCATGATTAGCGCCATCGGCCTTGTTGCGGGCCTTGCTTTGCTCATTTGGCTGACCATGCGCGGCGTGAATATCCTCATTGCCGCGCCGGCCTGCGCATTGTTGGTGGCCGTTTCAGCTGGAATGCCGGTGATGCCGCCCTTCGTACAAGAGGGCGAATCCGACTTCGCCACCACGTATATGGCTGGATTTACTGGCTTTTTCGCTGATTGGTTCTTGATGTTCCTGCTCGGCGCCATTTTCGGCAAATTGATGGAGGAGACCGGCGCTGCTGAATCCGTGGCGCACAAAATTGTTGACTGGTTTGGTCCCCAACACGCCGTATTGGCCGTGGTGGCCGCCTGCGCGGTGCTGACCTATGGCGGTGTGTCGGTATTCATCGTGGCGTTTGGCGTTTATCCCATGGCCGTGGGCTTGTTCCGCCAAGCGGACTTGCCGCGGCGGTTCATCCCCGCTGCGCTGACATTTGGGTCTGTGACCTTCACCATGACATCCGCCGGCTCTCCGGAGATCCAAAACATCATCCCTGTGGAGTATCTCAACACCACGCCGCTCGCGGGTTGGGAAGTGAGCATTCCGGTGGCGATTTTCATGGCGGTGGCCGGACATTTTTGGCTCAGGCGTATGGTCAATCGCGCTGTGGCCGCGGGCGAACGATTTCATGCGCGCGACGGTGATCGCGAACCGCGCGATGTCAGCACCCTGCCCAATTTTTGGCTTTCGCTCGCGCCGCTCGTGGTTGTTCTTGGCGTGTTTGTCGCGACGTCCGGCGTGATCATGCAGGTCATCCCGCAAGATCCTGAAACGCTGGCTAATACTCCCGCCATCCTAAATCTGGACAAGTGGTCTCTGGTTTTGGCGTTGGGCGCGGGATGCGCGGCGGCAATTCTTGTGGGGGGCGTGCAACGGCTGAAAGATGCGCCGCTTGCCTTTTCTGACGGGTCAATTAACGCGGTAATCGCCACCGCCAATACCTGCGCCGTTGTGGGTTTCGGCGCCATTGCCCGTGAAACGCCAGCCTTTCAGCAGGCGCTGCAGGCCGTGTTGTCGATCCCCGGCAGTCCGCTCATCGGCGCCGCCATTGCGGTGACCGTGATCGCCGGCCTGACCGGTTCGGCCTCGGGCGGCCAGACCATTGCTCTGCCGCTGGTCGCGCCGCACTACACAGGCATGGGCGTTGATCCCGGCGAGCTACACCGGGTGGTGGCAATTTCCTCCGGCGCACTCGATAGCCTGCCGCATAACGGTTATGTGGTCACAACAATTCGCAGCATTTGCGGGGAAACCCACCACGACGCCTATGGCGCTGTGGGGCGCCTGACCGTGGTGGTGCCCATACTCGGTGTTGTGCTTGCGGTCGTGCTGTTTGCGTTGTTTTAGCGCCACTACGCGCCAGCACCATGGAGTGCGAGCACGAACCGCACCCACATCACAGCCAGCACAATCACGCTGATCCGATGGGTCGAGAACCGCAGCAGCAGTGAGTTGACGGTGGTGTGGATCAATGTGTGCGCAAACCGCAGGCCGACAAACGCCCAGGCGAGACTCACTTGCGCGCCATCCACCGTTCCCGGAGCCAAAGCGTGAAAGATCACCAGCACGTAAAACAGTACCGGGAACTCAAATAAATTGTTCAGGTTACGGCCGATATTGCCAATCCACGCCGGCGGCGGCGTCCCATCGCGGGTCAAGGCGTAATCCTTGGACAATGCGCCGCTGCGGTTGCCGATCACACCGACCACGGTCAGCGCAAAATAGACAAATATGGTCAGTCCCGCCAGGGCGGCGGCGGCATAGATCAACTGCATGACCTGTTCGGACATGGTCCCCTCCCAAAACTGCGTCTGCGATTAACGTTAGAGCACAGATAGCACGAGGCGAGCCCACATCACCATCAGAACGGCCGCGCTGACGGCCAAAAGAGAGACGCGGATCCAAAAATTGTTGGTCATCATGTAGACCACTGAGTGAACAATTCGGACACCCACATAGATCCACGCCAGACGCACTTGCGTGAGATCGCCGCCTCCGCTCGCGAGCTCCAATGCGATGACAGCGTAAAACAACACCGGCATTTGCACGAGGCTGTTGTAGTTGCGGCGAGGCCGGTTCAACCAATCAGGCGCATCGCTGGCCGTCGTTGGGGCCGCGCCAACAGCTGCGCGTCGACGCAGATTGACGCTGGCGGCAATGGTCGAGCCCACATAGACGATGACGGTAATCACTGCGAGAACGGCCGCCGGAAGAACGAGCGAGGACATGATCAACTCCATCGACCCCAATACGCGAAACTTGGACTATCATATATTCGTGACACGTCGACAGGAACCAAGCCTGGATCACAGTGTGCTGACGTCGTTCTGAATACATTTGTCAGTCGGCGATGATCGAATTTTCATCTTGGTCTGTGTAAACTGCGCGCGAGAGGACATGACTATGTCGATGCGGCGCGTACTTTTGATTATTGGCGGGGGAATTGCAGCGTACAAAGCGCTGGAACTGATCCGTGAGCTTGCACGCCGCGGGATCGCGACACGGTGCATTCTCACTGGCGCAGCAAAGGAATTCGTCACGCCCTTGTCCATCGCCGCACTGTCCGGCGACAAAGTCTATGACGATCTGTTTTCGCTAACCGATGAGACCGAAATGGGCCACATTGAGCTATCGCGATCGGCGGACTTGGTTGTCGTTGCGCCAGCCACGGCCGATCTGATGGCGAAAGCGGCCCACGGATTGGCCACTGACATGGCGACCACGGCCCTGCTGGCCACTGACAAGCCGGTCCTGATGGCCCCGGCCATGAATGTGCGCATGTGGGAGCATCCCGCAACACGGCGTAACCTTGCAACATTGCAAGATGATGGAGTGATGTTTATCGGTCCCGATGAGGGCGACATGGCATGTGGCGAGTTTGGCTTTGGCCGCATGGCCGAACCACTGACCATCGCGAATGCTGTTGCGAATTGGTATGAGAGCGCGTCAAGCGTGGCGACATTCGGGGGACGCCCGCCGCTGACTGGCCGTCGCGCCATTGTGACGGCGGGGCCCACCCGCGAACCGCTTGATCCGGTGCGGCATTTGACCAATCACTCCTCTGGCGCGCAGGGCTATGCCATCGCCGAAGCCATGGCCGCTCTGGGCGCTGACGTCACATTGGTGTCCGGCCCCACTGCCTTGAGCGCACCCAAGGGCGTCACCATGAAAAGGGTGGAAACCGCGCGAGAGATGTTGGCCGCATGTGAAGCTGCCTTGCCCGCCAATGTGTTTGTCGCCGTGGCGGCGGTGGCCGATTGGCGACCGCGCGAAAGCGCCAAAACCAAGCTGAAACTGAAAAACACGGGCGATGGCCCGCCAAGTCTCGAATTGGTGGAAAACCCCGACATTCTGCGCACCATTGCCCGCAAGCGCAAACATCGGCCAGATTTGGTGATTGGCTTTGCCGCCGAAACCGACGCAATCCTGGACAACGCCCGGGCCAAACGCACGCGCAAGGGCGCGGATTGGATCGTCGCCAACGATGTGTCTGGAGATGTTATGGGCGGGAGCCATAATACCGTGACATTGATCACTGAAGATGGCGAGGATCACTGGCCACGGGCGACCAAACAGAACGTGGCCGAGCGCCTCGCGCGCGCCATCGCCCAAGCGCTCAACACCGACATCGCGAGCGCAGCAGCGGAATGATGGCTGATGCGCCTTACGATTGAGTGCCGTCCACCGAAAACAAACACGCATCGCCGTAGGAATAAAACCGATACCCGGTCTCAATCGCATGAGCATACGCCGCGCGCGCCACATCAATCCCGGCCAGCGCGCACACCAACATGAACAAGCTGGAGCGCGGCAAATGGAAGTTGGTCATCAGCCGATCCACAACACCAAATTGATAGCCCGGCTGGATAAATAACTGAGTCTGGTTGCGCCCTGCGCGCACATGACCTGTCTTGCGATCAAACGCACTTTCCAGCGCCCGCAAAGACGTGGTGCCCACTGCAATCACGTCACCCCCGCGCGCCTTAGTTGCTTCAATGGCGCCCACTGCGCCTTCGGAAATGGTGTAGAACTCGGAGTGCAGACGGCCGGACTGGATCTCTTCGTCCGAAACTGGCGCAAAGGTGCCCGCACCCACAGTTAAGGTCACGCTGGCAGTCTCAATCCCCTTGGCCTTCAGAGCAGCGAGCAATCGCGGCGTGAAATGCAGGCCTGCGGTGGGCGCGGCCACCGAACCGGGCTCATCCGCGAACATGGTCTGGTAGTCATCGCGATCCTGGTCATCGACTGCACGGCGACGCGCGATGTAAGGCGGCAGCGGCGGCGCGCCGCGCTGTTCAAATGCTTCGTCAAGCTCGTCGCCGGAGCGGTTGAATGCAAGATCGACCCGACCTGTGTCATCTTTGGCAGCCACAACGCCCTGCAAGCCGTGGCCAAAATCCAGTTTATCGCCTTGGCGCAGGCGTTTGCCAGGGCGGGCGAAAACCCGCCAGGTCAACTCGTCCAGGCGATCCAACAGATTGACAGTCACGGTGATGTCCCCGCCCCCGCCGGATTTGCGTGCAGGTCGTCGCGCTGTCAGGGCTGCGGAGATCACGCGCGTGTCGTTGACCACCAAAAGATCGCCCGGTGATAGCAGGCTGGGCAATTCATGGACATGGTGATCGCCAAGCGCGCCGCTCGGTTCAGCCACCAACAGCCGTGCACTGTCGCGTGGGCGCGCAGGCCTCAATGCTATGCGGGATTCTGGAAGATCAAAATCGAATGGGTCAAGCGTTGCTGGCGTCATCACCGGCGATCCGCGCCGAAGAAATTACGCCGGGAGCGGTCGGCGGCTCGCCCTTGGGCAATGCGTCCACAGCGTTCATCCCGTCGATCACCTCGCCCCAGACAGTGTACTGCCCGTCCAGAAAGTTGGCGTTGTCCAGGCAGATAAAGAATTGGGAGTCTGCGGAATTGGGGTCCGCCGCCCTGGCCATGGACACAGCGCCTCGATCGTGGCGCGCGCTGTTAAATTCAGCTGGCAGTTTCTTGCCTGAGCCGCCCATGCCGCTGCCTTCGGGGCATCCGCCTTGCGCGACGAACTGGTCAACCACGCGGTGGAAAGTGAGCCCGTCATAAAAACCGTCACGAACCAATTCCTTGATTCGCGCCACATGCTTGGGCGCCAGGTCAGGGCGCATGGCAATGGTGACGTCTCCCGTGTTCAACGACAAAATCAACGTATCTTCTGGTTGGACAGCCATCAGCGTCCTCCTTACAGCATTTGAGTGAGCAGCTATTGTAGACGTTCGAACAAGGCGTCCACTTCACTGGCGCCGCTGTTGAAACCTTCGACATACACGTCAGGAAACAATGCGCAGGCGTCAAAGTCTGAACCTTGTGTGGCCTGCGCTAACGCCAGCGCCTCCTGCTTGACCGCATCGGCGTCCACGGGAAGCCAGTAAGCTTTGGGCTGCGCCGCCTCCGGCAGGTCCGCCACGACACGCACGCTGCGCATGCGATCGGGGATGCCTCCGGCGCCATTTTCGGTCACGGCAATGGCTTTGACCACGTCTTGGCCGGCGACCACACGGCCCCACGCTGAATATTGCCGATCCAACCACGGCGCGGTCTCACGCATTAAGAAGTATTGGGTCGTGGCGCTATTTTCCGCCGCCCGCTTTTGTTGATCTGTTGCATAATCGGGTGCGCCGAGCCGCGCCATTGAAGCGACGCCGCGGCAATGTTGGATGTTCGCCACAACCTTGCCGTCAGCGCTGAGCGTCGCCCGGCCCGCCGGTTCGTGAAAAATCACATAGCCGCCGCGCACCGACAGATCTCCCCCGCCCGAAGGATAGGCGTCACGGACGGAGCGGCCGTTAACTTGCGTGAATTGCTTATCGCCCACCGTCAGCCGGCCATTGCGGATTTCACCAATGCTCGCGGGAGTAAAGCCCACATCGACCCGGTTTGTGAACTCGGCCTCCAGCTGGGAAATATTGGGTTCGGAGCGACCAGACAGCTCGGCAGACCCGCCCTGCGCCATGAAATCGTCGATGACGCGGTGATACAACAATCCATCGAAGAACCGATCGCGCGCCAATTGCTTCATCCGCTCCACATGGTTGGGCGCAAATTCCTCATTGAGCGCCACCAGTACATTGCCCTTGCTGGTCTCAATCAACAGCATGTTTTCGGCGGGAATTTCCTGGGCGCCGGCTGGCGGTTCGGCGTGAGCGGCGGTGGCGACAGCGCTCGCCCAAATCAAAACAGCTAAGAGGCTTCGGACGAACACGACAACTTCTCCTTCAAACGCGCTTCCACATTGGGCGATACAAATGGTCTGAGATCGCCGCCCAAGGAACCAATTTCTTTCACCAGTCGGGATGATATGGCCTGGTGACGGGGATCGGCCATTAAGAACACAGTTTCAATGTCGTCGTTCAGTTGCTGGTTCATGGCGACCATCTGAAACTCATACTCAAAGTCGGACACCGCCCGTAGACCGCGCACAATCATTGAGGCGCCGATCTGCTCTGCAAAATGCATCAACAAAATGGAAAATGGTCTCACGTCGATAGTCGCCAAATGAGAGAACTGCGCCACTTCCTCGCGCACCATTTCCACCCGCTCATCAATCGAAAACATGGGTCCTTTGCCGCTGTTCACCGCAACGCCCACCACCAAATGATCGACGATCTTGGCTGCACGCATAATGATATCGATATGGCCATTGGTCATGGGATCAAATGTGCCGGGGTACAGCGCAACTCGCTTCATCTCTCTCCCCCTTCGCCAGAATCGCGTCAGCACTGTCCGACACGCTGGCCATTGCAACAGCGAGCCTAATCTTCCTCGCCGACAGCCTCTTCGCCAGGATCCTCGATGCGATCCACGGAAACCACGGACTCGCCATCAGCCAAACTGATAAGCTTCACACCTCGTGTGTTGCGCGCGGCAATTCGCACTCCGGCCACCGGTGAACGGATCAATTGACCGCCGCTGGTGACCAGCATGACTTCGTCACCATCTTCTACAGTAAAGGCGGCGGCCAGTCGCCCGCCCCGCGAAAGGTCAAGCGCGATCAGGCCCTTCCCGCCACGGCTAATGCACCGATAATCATAAGCTGAAGTGCGTTTGCCAAAGCCGTCATTGGCGATGGTCATGATGAATTGTTCCGCCGCACCCAGCTCGGCAATCCGTTCTGGAGACAAGGCCGCATCGCCCTCATCGCCATCATCGCTCACCGCCGGCTCATCGCCCACGGCAGTATCGCCCGCCGCCCGCCGCATGGCCGAAGCGTGTTTCATGTAGGCGCGCGCTTCCGGGCTCTGCACATCCACGTGGCGCAGAATCGCCATGGACATCGTGCGGTCATCCTTGGCCAAATTAATGCCGCGCACGCCCGTGGAGGTTCGGCCGGCGAACACGCGCACATCGGTTACCGGGAAGCGAATGCACATGCCGAGCGTCGTTGTCAGAAGCACATCATCATTTTCTGTGCACAGCTGAACGCCCACAATCCGATCGCCTTCATCGATCTTCATCGCGATTTTGCCCGATCGGTTGATCTGCGTGAAGTCGGACAGCTTGTTGCGTCGCACATTGCCCGAACCGGTGGCGAACATGACATGCAACGCCTCCCAGCTTTCCTCGTCCTCGGGCAGCGCCATAACGCCAGTGACCCACTCGCCGGGCCGCAGCGGCAACAAATTCACAAATGCCTTGCCCCGCGCGCGCGGGTCGGCCTGCGGCAATCGCCAGACCTTGAGTTTGTAGACCATGCCGTCGGACGTGAAACACAGGATCGGCGCATGGGTGGAGGCCACGAACACCCGGGTGACCACATCCTCTTCCTTGGTGGTCATGCCAGACCGGCCTTTGCCGCCCCGCCGTTGAGATCGGTACTCGCTGAGCGCCGTACGTTTGACATAGCCGCCGCGGGTCACCGTCACCACCATGTCCTCACGCGCGATCAGCGCCTCATCGTCAATGTCGGCTTCCACATCGAGAAATTCGGTGCGTCGGGGCACGGCGAACTGGTCGCGGATTTCGGTGAGTTCATCGGTGATAATCTGCAAAATACGAACTCGTGAGCGCAGAATGTCGAGAATGTCGGTGATTTTCTCCGCCAGAGCGCGACCCTCATCACCCAATTCATCGCGACCAAGCGCGGTGAGCCGCTGGAGTTGCAGGGCCAAGATGGCGCGGGCCTGTTCTTCGGTGAGGCGAACCTCGCCTTTGTCATCCAACCTTGCGCGTGGGTCATCGACCAGCGCGATCAGCGAAGCCATGTCTTTGGCCGGCCAGGATCGTCCCATCAATTGCGAACGGGCTGTGGCCGGATCAGGCGCACGGCGGATCAGGTCGATCACCTCATCAATGTTGGCGACCGCCACCATGAGGCCAACCAGCGTATGGGCCCGGTCACGCGCCTTACGCAATTCAAACCGTGCGCGCCGCGCCACGACTTCTTCGCGAAAGCGCAAGAATGTCTGCAAATAGCTGCGCAGCGTCAGCACTTCAGGCCGCCCGCCATTCAGCGCCAACATGTTGACGCCAAAGGATGTTTGCAGCTGAGTATAGCGATAAAGCTGATTGAGCACCACGTCCGCCACCGCGTCGCGCTTGAGCTCAATCACCACGCGAATGCCCTCGCGATTGGACTCATCGCGCAGATCAGCAATGCCCTCAATGCGCTTTTCCCGGGCAAGTTCGGCGATTTTCTCCACCAACGTGGCTTTGTTCACCTGGTATGGGATTTCGGTGACGATGATGGCGTCGCGCCCCGAACGCACCTCCTCGATCTCAGCGCGCGACCGCATGAGCACAGAACCGCGACCGGTGAGCAGCGCTTGGCGTGCGCCGGACCGGCCAACGATCAAGCCATTCGTGGGAAAGTCCGGCCCAGGAACAATCTCGATCAGCTCGGCCTCTGTAATATCGGGACGCTCAATCATGGCGAGCGCCGCGTCGATTATTTCACCGAGATTGTGTGGGGGAATGTTGGTGGCCATGCCCACTGCAATGCCGCCCGCGCCATTGATCAGCAGATTGGGAAAGCGCGCCGGCAGCACCACCGGCTCGTGTTCCTGGCCGTCATAATTGTCCTGAAAATCGACCGTGTCCTTATCGATGTCCGCCAGCAACGCTTCGGCGGGCCGATCCATGCGCACTTCGGTGTAGCGCATGGCGGCGGGCGGATCGTTGTCAATCGAGCCAAAATTGCCCTGCCCGTCGAGCAACATGACGCCCATGGACCAGGGCTGGGCCATGCGCACCAGGGCGTCGTAAATCGCCAGGTCGCCATGGGGGTGATACTTACCTTGCACATCCCCCACAATCCGCGCGGATTTGCGATACGATTTATCGTGGGTGAATCCATTTTCACCCATCGAATAGAGAATGCGCCGATGCACTGGTTTGAGCCCGTCGCGCGCGTCGGCAATGGCGCGGCTGACGATCACCCTCATGGCGTAATCCAAGTAGGACCGGCGCATTTCGTCTTGGATGACGACCGGGC
>CAZWVH010000002.1:0-74298 GCA_964636945.1 uncultured Caulobacterales bacterium
CCCCCGCCCTGCATGTCACTCAGCCCGAGCGAACGGTATCGTTTGGCGGCGGACGTGTCGACGGTGAACCGGTCGCGAGCGCCGCCTCACCCATTCCTTAGGTCAAGTTCTGAGCGGCGCACTTGGCACACCTCCATAACATGTAATATCCCCTGAAAACCGCAAAATATTGGTGGCGTACAGCTTGGGTCAGTGATTACATTCTTCTCAACGAATGGATCGGATTTCAGCGCAAAGACAAGAAGACGAAGCTGATTTTCCACGAGTTCGAGCGACTTGCATTCACCTGGCGCTGGCCACCGCAGCCCGGCTTGGCGCTCTGCTCGATATGACCTGGCCACAAGTACGCTTCGAGACCCGGGAAATCTGGCTCGGTAAAAAACCCAATGGAAAAAAACGCGCAACCGTACCCATGAATGACACCATCACTGAGGTGCTGGAGCATGCGGCGAGCATACGCACAACGGGCCATGTGATTGAGTACAACGGCGCTCCGGTCAAATCGCTGAACACTGCCTGGCGCAAGTGTCGCGCTCGCGCCGGTTTTCCTGAACTGCACTTTCATGATCTGCGCCATACAGCCGCTGTGTGGATGGCGGCTGCGGGTGTCCCTATTCCCCAAATCGCTCAGTACCTGGGGCATTCAAATCCGCAGGTCACCTATGCCGTGTATGCCCGCTACGCCCCAGAACATGCCGTGAATGCTGCGGGGACATTGGAGCTGCTTGGCACCACGTACCGCGCGAGCGGCAGTTAAGTTGGCGGCAAGTCATTGAAAACAATGGCAGGGGCGGAGGGACTCGAACCCCCGGCCCTCGGTTTTGGAGACCGATGCTCTACCAGCTGAGCTACACCCCTAAGGCCATCCCATTTGCTACGCTTTTGCCGCGCAGAGCGCAAGACAGCAAGGAAGGCGCTGCGGACAGCGCCTTCCCACTTCGCCATGCTACAACTATTTTGCTAGCCGACGCGCAAGTCACCTGATCCCACAATTGTGGAGCTCAAATCGCCTTCCAGTGATTGGATGCGCACGTCGCCGCTGCCATAAATCGATACTTCGGGATCAATCGCCACGCCGGCCATGCGAATGTCGCCCGACCCATAAATGGATGCCTCAAACTCTGTCGCGCGCCCGCCTTCAATGAGGATATCGCCTGAACCGCGCACACTCAGATCGACTTCGCCTTCAAGCGTGTTCACTCGGATGTCGCCGGAGCCATTCACCGAAGCTTCAAATTCTCCGCGGGCCTGGCCGATGGTGATATCACCGGAGCCGTTGATTTGGACTTCGGCCGGTCCCATGCGCCCAACGCTAATGTCGCCTGAGCCATTAAGATTGATTTCCGCCTGCTCGGTGATCGCAGCTACGTCCAATCGTGAACAACCATCCAGCGACAACTCCGCCTCGCCAATTTCTCCTAGAGATCCGAACACCGCAGAGTCATCGATGGAGACCTCTGCACCGATCGGCGCGCGAACAATCACTCTGGGAAGATCGGACACGCGGACATAGTCACCTCCCGACAGACGAACTTCCGTCACATTATTGCGGGAGCGACAGCCGCGCACGTTAAAGCCGCGTCCGCCTTCCAGCCGCAAGGTATCGCGCACCATGCGCACTTGCGGCGAATTGACTTCGCCTGAACCCGGTTCAATCGTGACGTCGAAATCGCTGCGGTCTTCAGTGATCACTTCGATTTGCGCCACCAACGATCGAATGGCGAGTTCCTCGGCGGAAAAGGAATCAGCAATGGCGCTGACGGTTGGGATCGCAAATGCGGCGCTCAAGGCGATCGCACCCGTACAAAAAGCTCGTGTCGACATGTCCACTCCCCTGGCTCATCAGCTCCACTCAGCGTTGTAACGCTAGCAGACCACGATGGCTGCGGGAATGCATGAGGCGTCCACCTTGCGAACGTTTCACAAATTCGCAAGCTAAGCTGTTACGACCTACGGCTGCTGAATGGCGCCGTCTGTCGGCTGAGATGGCGCGGTTTCATTGGGGATGCACTCCAGCGGCCAAATGTCGAAGACGCCGTGCTCCAAAGATGACAGCGCCGGGCTCTGCGCCAGCATCCACCCTGAGAACACTATTTTGCGTTCGGTCTGTTGGCCCGATCCATCCGTCTGGGGATCGGAGATTTGCAGGCCCACCCAATCTTCTGGCGTCTCCTCCGGCGGCCGTTTCGCGCACGGCGTCGCCATGATCACCGTCAGAGTGCCGAACTGAACTGGCTCACCAACACGCAATTCGAAATCGCGAGTTTCTGCTGTGACCTTGTCCAAACCCCGCAAAAGCGCCCGATCGCCGCGCTGCCAAGTCGACGCCGGATTGTTGAGAGTTGGATTTTGCGAAGCGCCTGGTGCGGGAGCCGGTGTGGGCTGAGCCGTTTGCGCCATTGCTGACGATGCTGCGCACAGCGCAATAAGGCTGCACAATGCTGTGAGGCCAGGACGGATGGTTTGGTCGCGCAATGAAAAGATCATTCTGCGGCGGCTCCAATGATATCGGTGAGAATGGCAAAGACGTCGATCGGGCCTTGACCGGGTTCGTCAAGCATATCCCCCGGCCCGGCAAGCTCATTGGAAGCCCCTGGAACCAAACTCAGATAACTGCCGCCCAGAAGCCCTTCCATTTTGAATTTAAGGGTTGAATCACGTGGCACATCAAAGCCTTCGCGAATGCTGAACGTCACGATCGGGGCGTAAAAATCTTCGTTGTATTCAATGGAGCGCACCGATCCCACAGGCACGCCAGCAACGGAGACGTCTGCGCCCACATTCAATCCATCAACGGCAGGAAATTCGGCACGAAGCTGGTAGCCGCCGCCACCGCCTTGGGACGTGCTCAGCGCGTAGGCAAGAAAGCCTCCAGCGACAAGGAGCACGAGAAAGCCAACGATTGTCTCAGCAAATTGATCGCGCATAATCGCCCCTTTGCATCGTGTTTGGCGTGATCGCCAGTTCCTCTTGCGTCATTTTTCGTCCGGCGCCCAGGCCTCATAGTCACCTGCCGCCCTTTGTCGGTCGGTGTCAGTGGCCAAGCTGCCCTTGGGTCGGTAGGCGTACACCGTGCCAGTCATATTCGGCCGATGATCAACCTCCCAGGGTTTGCGCTTCAAGGGCGCCAAAGTGGGCGGTACAGCGCATGTATAATGCAGCCATCCATGCCAATCGGGCGGTACGCGGCTCGCATCCGCGTAACCATTGTAGATGACATAGCGCCGCTTGCGGCCCTCGAGGCTCTCGCGGCGCTCTTCAAAATAGACGTTGCCATACTCGTCTTCGCCAATCCGACGGGCGCGCTGGAAAATGGTGAATCGCGCCCCTGCCGATGCGCCATTCCACCACGTAAAAATAGTGTTCAACAGTCCCATGGACTTCGCCTCACGCCTCAAATTTGCGCGACTATCCCTTTTCTGGAGCCGTTGGTCCAGGCCCCAACATGCTCCATGGCGCCGCATCAGCACATCGGGTTGGAGAGTCCAAGCCGACTCAGCGCAAACTCGTGGATAAAACACAATATCTCATGGCGCAACGCGAGCCGAGATACTATATATAGTGAGTTGAATGGAGTGAGATGGCAATGGGCGCTGAAACAATTGCACGACATTACACCAGAGCTGACGCGCAGCTCTTGGACAAAATCGGGTTTTCCACACGTTCTAGCGTCCTGACAAGCGCAGACGGCGCAACGCTTTTTTCGATGGACGGTGTGGAAGCCCCGGAGTCTTGGAGCCAGATCGCCGTCGATATTCTGGCGCAAAAGTACTTTCGAAAAGCCGGCGTCCCAGCGGTTACGCGTCGTGTCAGTGAACCGAGCGTACCCGATTGGCTGCAGCGTCGTGAGCCTGACACAGACGCCTTGGCCGAGATTCCCGAGGAACAACGCTACGGCTCGGAAAATTCGGCCAAACAGGTCTTTCACCGCCTGGCCGGCGCGTGGACGTATTGGGGTTGGAAACTGGGTCATTTCATCGGCGACGATGCTGAAGATCAGGCGCGGACGTTCTACGACGAAATCACCGCCATGCTGGCGCTTCAGATCGCGGCCCCCAACAGCCCGCAATGGTTCAACACCGGCCTGCATTGGGCCTATGGGATCGACGAGGCCGGCCATGGTCATTTCTACATGGATGAAAAAACTGGCGAGGTGATCGAATCCAGCAGCGCCTTTGAACGTCCCCAGCCCCATGCCTGCTTCATTCAAAGCGTCTCGGATAATCTCGTCGGCGACGGCGGGATCATGGATTTGTGGCTGCGCGAGGCGCGCCTGTTCAAGTACGGCTCCGGCGCAGGATCGAATTTCTCCGCTATTCGTGGTGCGGGCGAACGCCTGGCGGGCGGCGGTGCATCGTCGGGCCTTGTGAGCTTTCTCAAAGTGGGCGACCGCGCGGCGGGCGCAATCAAATCCGGCGGCACCACGCGGCGCGCGGCCAAAATGGTCGTTGTCGACATCGACCACCCTGACATTGAAGACTTTATCGACTGGAAGGTCGTTGAAGAGCGCAAGGTAGCCGCTTTGGTCGCCGGGTCTGCGGCGCTCAACAAGCACATTAACGCCATCCTGGACGCCGCGGCCGAGGGCGGCGAGGACCGATTTGACCCCAAAGCCAACCCTGAACTGCGGCGCGCTCTGCGTGAGGCGCACAAAGCTGGCGCTCCACAAGGCGTTCTTGACCAAGTGTTGCACCTGGCCAAACAAGGCGAAACCGACATCGACTGGCCGGTATTCACCGCCGACTGGGACTCCGAAGCGTATCTGACGGTATCGGGCCAAAACGCCAACAATTCGGTGCGCGTGAGCGACTCCTTCCTGCGCGCGGTGGACGCCGATCAGCCTTGGGATCTCGTTAATCGCACCGACGGGCTTGCCGCAAGAACCGTCTCAGCGCGCGGCCTGTGGCGTCGGCTGGGCAATGCGGCGTGGACGTGCGCCGATCCGGGCGTGCAATTTCACGACACAATCAATGCTTGGCACACCTGTGCGGCGTCGGGACCAATCCGTGCATCCAATCCGTGCTCGGAGTATATGTTTCTGGACGACACGGCCTGCAACCTCGCCTCGCTCAACCTGGTCAAATTTCTCAACGCTGATAGCGCATTTGACGTTGATGGCTTCGTGCACGCCACGCGCATTTGGACCCGTGTGCTCGAGATCTCCGTGGCAATGGCGCAATATCCCAGCCGAGAGATTGCGCGCCGGTCCTATGAATACCGCACACTCGGCCTGGGTTACGCCAATTTAGGCGGACTGTTGATGCGTTGCGCCTTACCCTATGACAGCGCTGAAGCGCGCGCGGCGGCGGCGGCCATCACGCAACTGATGACCGCAACGGCCTACCATATGTCGGGAGAGATGGCGCGCGAGCTGGGGTCGTTTGCCGGGTATTCGGCCAATCAGGTGCATTTTGAGCGCGTATTGCGCAATCACGCGCGCGCCGCCTATGGCGAAGATCGCGCAGAAGAATACGAGAATCTGAACACGCCGCCTTTGCCGCTTGATATCGAGGCCTGCCCTTTCCCAGCCCTGGCAAAACTTGCTGGCGACGCTTGGGAGGAAGCCCTCACCGCCATACAGAAATACGGCGCACGCAACGCGCAAGTGACCTGCATCGCCCCCACCGGCACGATTGGCTTGGTGATGGACTGCGACACCACAGGGGTCGAGCCCGATTTTGCTTTGGTGAAGTATAAAAAGCTTGCCGGTGGAGGCGCGTTCAAAATCATTAACCGCGCCGTGCCACAGGCGTTGGAAAAGCTCGGATATTCGCAAAAGGCGATTACCGAGATCGTCGACTATGCGGTGGGCAAGGCCACACTCAAGGGCGCGCCGGGCGTCAATCATGAAACCTTGCGTGAGGCCGGCTTTAACGCCACCGCCATTGAGCGGGTGGAAGCAGCCGTGAAAGACGCATTCGACATTCGATTTGTGTTCACGCCACAGGCGCTCGGTCAACGGTTTTGTCGCGATGCGCTTGGACTGTCAGAGGCGGACATCACAAATCCCGCAGCCAACGTGCTCGATCTGCTGGGATTTAACGCCGAGGCCATTGAAGCCGCCAATCTCTATTGTTGTGGCGCGATGACGCTGGAGGGCGCGCCGGGATTGCACGCGCGCCATTTGCCGGTGTTTGACTGCGCCACGCCATGCGGACGCATTGGCTCGCGTGCGTTGAGCGTGGACGCCCATGTTCTGATGATGGCGGCTGTTCAGCCGGGCGTATCAGGCGGTATCTCAAAAACTATCAACATGCCCCATGCGGCCAGCATTGATCAGTGCCTCAAAGCCTACCACTCAGCCTGGCGTTTGGGGCTGAAGTCAGTGGCGCTTTATCGGGACGGTTCGAAACTGTCCCAGCCCCTATCCTCTATGGCGTTTGATGTTGATGTTGATGAGGATGAGGACGTTCTCGAAGAGGTCGTTGACGAGCCGCGCGCCGAACAGGCGCGCCGCATGGCCCATGAGTTTGCCGAACGCGTCTCGGCGCATACCCAAGGCGCGGCGCGCCGCCGGCTGCCAGATCGTCGCAAGGGCTATATCCAAAAAGCCACGGTGGGTGGGCACAAAGTCTATCTGCACACCGGCGAGTTCGACGATGGCGAGCTTGGCGAGATTTTCATCGACATGCACAAAGAGGGCGCGGCATTCCGCTCACTGATGAACAATTTCGCCATCGCGATTTCCATCGGACTGCAATATGGCGTGCCGCTTGAAGAGTTTGTGGACGCTTATGTATTCACGCGATTTGACCCCGCCGGGCCTGTAACCGGAAATGACCGCATTAAACACTCCACATCTATACTTGACTATATATTCCGAGAATTGGCCGTGTCTTATCTAGGCCGAGATGACCTGGCGCATGTCGACCCCGCTGATGCGCGGGCGGATGGGCTTGGCGGCGGCGTGCGCGCCGACGGCTTGCGGCCCAGCATCAGCAGTGACAATCCTGCCGCAGAAGCTGCCGCTCGCTACATCTCAAAAGGGTATAGCCGAGGTCGAGCGCCGGAAAACTTGATCCTGCTTGCTGATGCAGCCAAACGGATCAAGGCGCGTCGCGTGGGTGAGGACGCTATTGACCAAGACCATGGCGAAACCGCAACTTCGGTATCAACCCGCGTGACTGAACAAGATCCCGCTGACACCGCTCGACGACGCGGATATACTGGAGACCCCTGCCCAGAATGTGGATCCTTTACCTTATTGCGTGCGGGGGCCTGCTTGAAATGCGATACCTGCGGAACCACCACCGGTTGTTCTTGAACAATTTCAGGCTTATTGAAAAACAATATCACGCGTGCCGATTTTGACTTACCGCAGTGTTACGTAAGTTTAAGTGGTTCATCGCGGTTGCCTTAGCTAGTTTGTTACTCAACACGTAGATTGAGTAAGGAGCGAGACTGTGCGCACATCCGCGATTTCAGCCGCCATACTGCTGGCGCTCAGCGGAGCGACAGCGTCACAAGCGCAAGACGTGAGTCAGCGCAAGGGTTTTAGCGGCGTCTTTTCTGATTTCGACTTTTCAGGACAAAACCTGGAAGAATCACGCTTTTCGGGTAACTTCCCTCGCGCAGACTTTAGTGGCGCGAAGTTATCGGAGTCACGGTTTAGCGGGAACTTCGGCAATACCAGCTTTTCCCGAGCGGACCTATCTGACGCCACGATTGAGGGCGCCAATTTTCGCAACGCCGACTTTACGGGCGCTGATCTGCGCGATGCCCGGTTGGCGGGAGCACAGCTCACCAACGCGTCCTTCACCGGGGCGCGCTGCAACGACATGATTGCGACCGGCGCCAATCTCTCCGAGAGTTCGTTCGTGGGCGCCTCAATGGTCGACGCGAAGTTTAATGGTTCAAATCTGAGAGGCGCTGTCTTTCAAAACGCTGACCTGTCCGACGCAATCATCGAGGGCAGTGACTTCTCGAAGGCATCATTTGAAAACGCAATTTTGGTCGATGCAAAGTTTGTTGGCGCTGACCTCGTCGGCGCGCTGTTCCAAGGCGCGGATTTGCGCGACGCCCGCTTTCCTCATAGCAATTTGTCGGACGCCGATCTTTCTGGCGCCATAAATCTGGACGCCGACGCGCTAAAGGGCGCGTGCGGGAACGACGAGACACTGCTGCCAAATGAACTGTCGGTGCGCAAATGCAGCGAAGTGCGCCACGTCATGGGCCGCGGTGGCGCTGGCGGCTTTCGCTTTGTCGTACGCAGTGAAGACGGGGCCGCATTATTTGAATATCCCCACAGCGCAGCTTCTGTGAATGACGAACTGCTGAAAGCGCAGGAACAATTGCTGAAAGCACAAGAAGATCTGAAAATCGCCGTGGAGCTTGGCCACCGCGGATTAAACGCGAATGTGCGCATGGCGCTCGGTGAAGCACAGCAAGCTTTATCGGATGCACGTATCGAGGTTGAGCTCGATGAGAACATTGACGTGATTGTCGATGAGGCTCTGCTGGCTGCACGCGACGCACTGGCTGAAGCGGTCGAGTCCTCCGATCCACTTGTGGAAGAAGCCCTGTACGGCGTGCTGCAAGAACTCGAGCAACTCCAGAGCTCGGATATGTCTGGCATGGAACGCTTGCGTGCGCTCGATGGACTGGGACAGCTCAAAGCACTTGAGCGTCTTGAAGCGCTCGATCCCGTTGGCGCTCGGCAGGGACTTGAGGCGCTGGCGCGTCTCACTGCGGAAAATGCACGCGCTGCGGAGCGCGCCGCCCGCGAAGCCGAACAGGTGTCTGAGCGTGCAGCCGAGGCAGCCGAACGGGCTCGCGTCGCCTTGGAACTGCGCCGTGAAGAGCTAGAGCAAGAGCGCGAACAGCACTCTGAAGACCAAGAGTCCGATGACGAAGCCGAAACCGACGATGACGATTCGGACGGCTAAGAGCCATCGACCGCATTCGGATTGAATAGTTTATTATTTCGTGAATCAGTGAACAACTGCTCGATTCGCCCTCATTCACATGGTAACGTGTGCTGCAATGCGTTGCGCAATAAGCGTGTGAACAGGGAGAGGCGAGCATGAAGGTATTGGCGACAGGTGCATTTTCATTATTCCTTAGCGCCTTTGGCGTTGCGGCCAGCGCGCAAGATGAACTTGTGTTCCCACTCGAAGAGGCCCCGGCTGCCGCGTTAAAAGTCGCGCAAGCGGCCGCTCCTGATGTCACGTTCGAAACGGTTGATGTCGAAGTGGAGGACGGGATTGTGACGCTCGAATTTGCCGGACTTCGGGCGGATGGCCAATTGGTTGAAGTCGATGTGGCCATGGGTTGGTCAGTTCTGGAAGTGGAAGAAGTCATTTCCATCGACGATGTTCCCGCCAATGTGCGCGAAACGCTCGCCATTGCTATGGGCGATGATTTCGCGCCAACGCTTGCTGAACGCAGCAAACGTGGTGATATATTGGTCTATGAGTTTGAAGGTGTCGATGCTGAAGGCCGGATCATTGATGTGGAGATTCAATCCGATGGTGAAAGCGTTGTCGTCTTGGACGACGAGGACACCTAAGTCCGCCAGCGTCCGCGCAACGAACACCACACAAACGGCGTGCGCGCGCCAATGAGCGGCCGTTCTTCACCTATCAAGGCCGACGCCCCGGACGAAATTCGGGAGGTTGTCCATGGAAATGGCCTCGCCCAAGTCGCCCTTGGCGCGGCCCAATTGTCCGCCCTCTCGCATCCCACCCGGCTGCACGTATTCCGCATGCTTATGAAAGAGGCGCCCAATTCTATGCGCGCCGGCGTCATAGCAGAACAACTGGATGTCGCGCCGAGTAATCTGACAGCGCATCTGAGCATTCTGTGCAACGCCCAGCTTCTGTCATCTGAGGCGGACGGCCGCACGCGGCTGTATGGCGTGCATATTGGCGCGGTCAAAACCCTCATCGATTTTTTGGTTTCCGATTGTTGTGACGGCCACCCGGAGATCTGTGCTGTGCTGACTCGCAAGTGCTAACAACGCCGTTGCCCATCCGCGAAATTAATTCAGAATTTATTGAACCAATGAAGTAATGGCGTTACCATACGGGCCTAGATAGTGGATATTCAAATCCCGCATGGAGGAACCCCCGATGACGAAGACGGCATCCGCATGGTTTGGCGCCGTGTGCAGTTTTGCATTCGCAACTGCATTCACCACAGCTGCCAACGCGCAAGACGCTGGACTGTTCATTCTCAAAGTATCAGGCGATAGCGGTTGGACCGCCGAATGTGTTCTGACCGATGACCGCGATCGCGAAATTCGCCCAGATGCGCGCGGACGCGGACGCAATTCCAGCGGCGCGCTTGTGGGGCGTGACGTGGTGAGCGGTGACTGTGTGGTCCAAGCGGGGACCCGCGGTCCCTTAGAGCTTCGCCTGTCGGATGAGCGCGAGGCGTTCGCGTGCCCGTTCGGTGAACGCAATCAGGGCCTATGCAGAACTGTGGTTCCCACTGGCGACACGTTGCGTTTTTCCGTGCGCTTGAACTGATCCCACCGTCCAGTCAGGACGAATTGGGACGCAAGTGTGGCTTGGTGCGCCCGGACGCCCATCGACGCATCGACTGGGCGCCGGGTGGCTTGTGTCCGATCGCAACGGCGGCTAGAAGGCGGCGTCTGTCCAAGGCGGCCGTCGCCGTTTTGCCCTTTCAAACTCGATTCAGTTACACATGCGCTAGGGCCGCGATGGCCGCGCTTTCGCCACGTGAAGGAGAGCCGTCATGGCCGTCGAACGCACTTTGTCAATCATCAAGCCGGACGCGACCGCAAAAAATGTCACCGGCGCCATCAACACGATGATCGAAGGGGCTGGCCTTCGCATTGTGGGGCAAAAGCGCATCCGCATGACCCGCGCCCAAGCCGAAGCATTTTACGCCGAGCACGCAGCGCGCCCCTTTTATGGCGAGTTGGTGGATTTCATGACCTCCGGTCCCGTTGTCGTCCAAGTGCTTGAAGGCGAGGACGCGGTGAGCAAGCATCGCACTGTGATGGGCGCGACCAATCCAGCTGAGGCCGACGAAGGCACCATCCGCAAAACTTTCGCCTCATCGATTGGTGAAAATGCATGTCATGGCTCGGACAGCGCCAAAAGCGCCGAGCGTGAGGTCGCATTTTTCTTCAATCTTGAAGAAATCGTTGGCTAACGCCCAACCGCCCGCGCCCGGTCCGGTCGACGCCGACGGGACCGGGAGCATGCCCGCTGATTTTGTGCTCGACCACATCGGGCCTGATATGGGTGGGTCGGAGCGGTTGGTTGTGGCGTTGGCAGGTCCGCAAGCCTCCGGCAAGACCACCGCGGCGCAAGCGTGCGCCGCTGCTTGGCCCGACAAGGTATGGACGATATCTCTCGATGATTTCTATCTGACGAAATCGGAACGCCAGCGGTTGGCAGACCGAATTCATCCGCTCTTTGTCACACGCGGCCCTCCCGGAACCCACGATACAGCGCGCCTGCAGGATGTGATTGGCCAATTGCTCGATCCCACACGTGACGGTCCAGTGCGTACGCCCGTGTTCGACAAACTGGCAGATGACCGGCTTCCACAGGATGTCTGGCGGGAGCTGAATGGCGCGCCGCGCGCCGTTTTGGTGGAAGGCTGGTGCCTCGGCGCGCTGCCGGACCCGGCTTCCTCAGGCGCACCGCCGCTCAACACCGTGGAACAACAGGACGCCGCTGGCATTTGGCGCGACCACCAAGAACGCCAGCTTGCTGGGCCTTATGCAAAACTTTGGGACCAGTTTTCTCGGTTTATCTCGCTGCGCCCACCCAGCTTCGAGACCGTATTTACCTGGCGGTTGGAGCAAGAGGCGCACCTATTGGGCCTTGAGGTCCAGGCGCTAAGCGACGAACGGCGGCGTCACATTGTTCACTTCGTTCAGCACTATGAGCGGATCACGCGGCGCATGATGGCGGGGGCGCAACGGCCCAGCGTGGTGGTCCAGTTGGATGAACGCCGCAGGGTGGTGTCTCAATCCGAAGTGCGCCCCAATTCGAAGCGATGATCAACACGCCCAACGGTAGGGATGCTGATCCCCGGCACTTGGTCTAATAGGTCTAGGGCGACAATGTCTTGCATATGGGCCAGTGCGCTGGGCGCAGTCATCAATGGCGCGCCGCCATCGATACCGCAGCGCATGGACGCATGAATTGGACTTGAGACCGTGGGTGGAGCGCATCTAGCCCATCAAACGATTTGCTGCTGGGTTGAACAAATTGCCGCCTTCATGTCTTGGCGGCATCGCATCTCTCAAGCACTTGCGCCAAACACCGCGGATACAGCTTATGCTCTTGCTCCAGCACGCGCGCGGCCAGCGTATCGGCGGTATCTCCCGCCAACACCGGGACTTCGGCTTGGCCAATGATGGGGCCGGCGTCCACGCCTTCGGTGACCCAATGCACGGTGCAGCCATGGACGGTATCGCCCGCCTCTAGCGCGCGCTCATGGGTGCGCAATCCAGGATATTTGGGTAAGAGCGAGGGATGGATGTTGATCATCCGCCCTTCCCAGCGGCGTACAAATCCGGGCGTCAATACGCGCATGAAGCCCGCCAAACACACCCAATCGGTCTCGAGACGCTCAAGCTCTGCGTGCACGGCGTCTTCAAAGGCGGTGCGATCGTCATGGGCCTTGTGGTCCACAACCGCTGTGGGCACGCCATGTTTGCGCGCGGAGTCCAACCCTGCAGCGTCTGGCCGATTGGACAGCACCAGCGTGGGCCGCGCCGGGACCTGACCCGCTTGCATAGCGTCAATCAAAGCGACCATATTCGAGCCCCGTCCGGAAATCAGGATCGCCACGCGCGGGAGGTCATGGTCACGGCTCATGCGCTCACCATTTCGCCGCAGATCCAAGCTGTTTCGCCGGCCGCTTGAAGCTGCTCGATCACGTGATCAACGTTGCTGGCTGACACGCTCACCACCATGCCCACGCCGCAATTAAAGGCGCGGCGCATTTCAGCCTCGTCAACATCGCCCGCCTGTTGCAGCCATTGGAACAGCGCGGGCCGCTCCCAGCTGTCCCAGTCAATCTGCGGGCTAAGGTGTTTCGGCGCCATGCGCGCCGGATTCTCCGCCAAACCGCCGCCGGTGATGTGGGCTGCGCCCTTGATGCGCCCCGCTTTCATAACGGGTAAGAGCGTACGTACATAAAGCCGTGTCGGGGTGAGCAGAGCTTCACCCATCGACACCGAATTGTCCCACGGCGCATGGTCGCTCCAGGCCAGTCCAGAGCGATCCACAATGGCCCGGATCAATGAAAATCCATTGGAATGGGGGCCAGACGACGCCAATGCAATCAACACATCGCCCGCTTGCATGGCGGCATGGTTTGGCAGAACCCCAGTACGCTCCACCGCGCCGACGCAAAAGCCGGCTAAGTCATAACGGCCACTCGTGTAAAGGCCGGGCATCTCGGCGGTTTCTCCGCCAATGAGGGCGCAGCGTGAGTCTTCGCAGCCCAGCGCCACGCCCTTCACCACATCGGCGATGGCCGCATCCGCCAGGCGGCTGGTGGCGACATAATCGAGGAAAAACAGAGGTTCCGCCCCCTGGGCCAGCACGTCATTGACGCACATGGCCACCAGATCAATCCCGATACTGTCATGCTTGCCTACGGCAGCAGCCACATCGAGCTTGGTGCCCACGCCGTCGGTCCCTGCCACTAAGAGGGGATCGTCCCAGCCGGCAGCCTTCAGGTCAAACAGTCCGCCAAACCCGCCCAGCACGCCATCGGCTCCCGGGCGTATCGTGCGCGCCGCGTAGGGCGCGATCTCGCGCACCAATTGGTTGCCGGCGTCGATATCCACGCCGCTTTGGGCATAGGTCAAGGGAGGCTTTGTCACGTGCGCACCTCGAAATGTTCATACAAGCGCCCATATTTACTGCAATCGCCGCAAAAATCGACACGCCCCGCTTTCAACGCGCGGCAGGCCGGGTATAGTCCAGCTTGGAACCGCCAGGGAGGATGCAGTGCCACAGTTTCGTACGGCGTTGGTTCGCTTGATCGCTTTATTCGTATTCGCAGCGCCCGCAGCTGCGCAATCAGATCTCTATCGCGTGCCGGATGTGCGCGTGGAAGCTGAGGCGGAAACGGCGACCATGGCCCGGGAGAAGGCCATCGCAGAAGGCCAGATCATCGCCTTTGATCGCCTGGTGGAAAAGCTGACCTTGCCTGAAGACCGGTATGATTTGCCACCCACGGATCCGACAGTGGCTGGAGGGTTTGTCACCGCCCTTGAGGTGCCACAGGAACAAACCACTTCGACGCGCTGGATCGGCACGCTGAACGTGCGTTTTGATCCCCAAGGCGTACGCGAATATCTGCGATCGCTCGGCGTGATGCCGGTGGAGGCAATGGCCCGGCCCGGCGTGTTGGTGCCATTGCTGAATGTGGACGGCGATCGTTATGTGTTGTGGGATCCCACCAATAGCTGGCTGCAAGCGTGGATGGCGCGCAGTTACGCCGACGAACAAACCCCGATCATCACACCCATGGCGGACGACATTGATCGCGATTCGCTGAGCGTCACTGAGGCGAACAATATCAATCGCGCTGCGCTAAGTTTGTTCGCCGCGCGGTATCAAGTGGAAAAAGTCTATATCGCCCGGGCGTTCCAAAATCCCGCGACTGGCGTGATCAGCGGGTCATTGGAGGCGGTCGACTTTGCTTCGGCCGATCCATCAGCCAAAAATGTGGCGCGCACATCAGGGGCGACCATGGATGAATTGCGCGACCGATTGGCGGGCCTTTTGGCTGAAGATTGGAAGCAACAAATGGCGGTACGCGACTTCCAAGTCACTGAAGTTGAAGTGGAAGTCGCCTACAACAATTTCGACGAGTTCAGACAGATCGAACAGATCATCGCCAAAACGACCTTGATTGACCGGGCACAGGGGCGCGGCATTACAGCCGATGGCGGCCTGATGACTTGGTGGTATCGCGGACAGCCCTACCAGTTGCAGCAGGAATTGAACGAAAAGGGCGCCACCCTTTCGCTCCGGCCAGACGGCGGATGGCGGGTGCAGATGATCAGTACCTTGTCAGATCAATCTCCTTATGGCGATCCTGCCGTGAATTCGTACGATCCCAATGGGGCCTATGATCCTAATGACGCTTACGATCCCACAGACGCGCCACTCAACCAACCAGAGGGCGAATACGATTATCCGCCCCCATGAGTAAAGGCGAGCAACTCGCACTCGCTTTTCCACGCCTCTCCCGTGATCCACACGCCACCTTTGCGGAAGGGCCGAGCAATCGTTTTGCACGCTTGGCGCTGAATGAGTGGCGCCACTGGCCAAGTGGCGCCCTGGCGCTTGTGGGTCCTGAGGGATGCGGCAAAAGCCATTTGGCGGCAATTTGGGCGAAAGACGAAAGCGCTGCGGTGATTGCTCCAGCCGCGTGGGCTGCCGCTCCTTACCAGGTGATCTCCGACCATCAGGGGCGTCCGGTTGTCTTGGAAGATGCAGATAGTCCCCATGCTCAACCCAGCGATGCGCTGTATGCGCTCTTGAATGCAGCCCGCAGCGGCGACCTTGCCGCCGCGCTGATCACAGCGCGCACACCGCCCAGCAGTTGGTTGATCAACCACAATAGCGTCAGCGCAGACACGGCGTCGCGCCTGCAAAGTTTGCCCGTTCTTGAAGTGAGTGACCCCGATGATCAAGAATTGGGCCAAATCTTGCGTAAACTGTTCGCAGATCGGGGTGTTAACATCTCTGACGCAGTTGTAGCGTATTTGGTGAAGCGCATGGAGCGCTCCCACGCAGCGGCCGCAGCCGTTGTTGACGCGCTCGATCGCCGCGCGCTTGCCGAACAGGCCAAGATCACGCGGCGTCTTGCCGCCCGTGTTTTGAACAATGAGCTTGAGTGATGACCGAGTCCGCCCAAACCGCAATGGAAGAACTGAACCAATCGAGTGCAACGTCACAAGGCGCAGGCAAATCCACGACCCGGCGAGGACGATCCTCGAAATCGACAAAGACGCGCGAAGTCAGCTCATTCGGCCAGGATCGCTTCATAAATCGCGAGACCAGTTGGCTGGAGTTCAACTCCCGGGTCCTCGAAGAAGCCGCCAATCCCAAACATCCTCTGCTGGAGCGGCTTCGGTTTCTGGCCATATCAGGATCAAACCTAGACGAATTTTACATGGTTCGCGTGGCCGGACTGCGCGGCATGATCCGCAGCGGTGTGAACGCGCGCAGCATTGATGGGCTCACGGCGGCCGAACAGATTGATGCGGTCAACGCCCGCGCCCGCTCCCTGCTCGAGGAGCAAGGCAAGATCTGGGACGCGCTGCAACTTGAGTTGAAGGACAACGGCATCAGTGTGCTGGAATCCAATGACCTCACCAAGGCTGACCGCACCTGGCTCAAGCGATACTTCAGGGAAGAAATCTGGCCCATCCTCACGCCGCTGGCGGTGGACCCGGCCCACCCCTTTCCGTTTATCGCCAATCTGGGATTTGGGGTGGCCGCACAGCTGAGCGGACCCGACAATCAATCACTGACGGCTTTGGTGCTTGTGCCCAAAGGCGCGCCACGCTTTGTGAGCCTTCCAGGTCGAAAGTCCACCAACGGCCACTATGAAACGCGCTATGTGGCGATTGAGACCATTATTTCTGAGTTTATGGACGATTTGTTTCCCGATTTCGCTGTGGATGCGATCGGCGCCTTTCGTGTCATCCGCGACACCGACATCGAGGTGCAGGAAGAGGCTGAGGATTTGGTGTCGTTTTTTGAAACGGCGCTGAAGAAACGCGACAAGGGCGCTCTTGTGTTCTTAATCGTGGAAGCATCCATGCCCAAACCACTGCGCGATTTTGTTTTCGACGCGCTGGAAGCCGACGAAGACGACATCGCCTATATGGATGGCCTATTGGGCTTGAAGGATTTGTCCAAGCTGATCCCGAAGGACCGGCCTGACTTACTGTTTGAACCCTACCAGCCGCGAAGCCCGCAACGCGTGCGCGACTATGGCGGTGACATATTTGCTGCGATCCGCGCCAAGGATTTGTTGGTCCACCATCCCTATGAAACCTTCGACACCGTCATCGATTTCCTGAGAAAAGCCGCGCGCGATCCCAATGTGGTGGCGATCAAGCAAACGCTCTATCGCACGTCGGATGGTTCGCCCATCGTCAAGGCTCTGTGCGAGGCTGCAGAAGCGGGCAAAAACGTCACCGCCATAGTTGAACTCAAGGCGCGTTTTGATGAGGAAAACAATATTGGCGTAGCCCGCGACCTTGAAGCGGCCGGCGTGCAGGTGGTCTATGGCTTCATCACATATAAAACCCACGCCAAGCTGAGCCTGGTGATCAGACGCGAACACGATGGCCTGCGATCTTACACTCATGTGGGCACGGGCAATTACCACCCCCAAACCGCCACCCTCTACACGGACCTGTCGCTGTTCACCGTGGACCCTGGCGCCGCACGTGATGCGGGCAAGGTCTTCAACTTCATTACGGGCTACGCGCCGCCCCGCCAGCTGGAGCATTTCAGCATGGCTCCGCATTCGCTGAAATCTGATCTGATCAAACTCATCGAGACCGAGGCCAGTAACGCCCGGGCCGGCAAACCCGCCATGATTTGGGCTAAGATGAATTCGCTCACCCATTCTGAAGTGATTGATGCCTTCTACCGCGCGTCTCAGGCTGGAGTGCCGATCTATCTGGTGGTGCGCGGCGTGTGCTGCCTTCGCCCTGGCGTGCCTGGATTGTCAGAGACCATCAAGGTCAAGTCGATTGTGGGCCGCTTCTTGGAACATGCGCGAATTTATTGCTTCGCCGCAGGACATGAAATGCCCTCAGAGAAGAACGTGGTCTTGATCTCTTCCGCCGATCTCATGCCACGCAATCTTGATCGACGCGTGGAAATCGCTTCGCCACTTTTCACCGAGACAGTGCACAATCAAGCGTTGAATCAGATTATGCACGCGAACATAAATGACGAATGTCAGAGCTGGTATTTGAACGCCGACGCAAGTTACACCCGCCTTGATGCTTCAAAATTGGACGATCCGTTTTGCGCCCACGAATATTTTATGAAGACCCCGAGCCTTTCTGGACTTGGCGCCGCCCAAGACGCAGCGCCCAAAGTTCGGTTCGATCACATTGGACCGCGGTGCTGACACCTAAGGCGCTCGCGCCATGGTGATGGAAATCGACGAACCTACGGCGGTGCAAGGCAACTGGTGGCCTTTGACGACCCCGCCTCGTGCGGCCGTGATCGACATTGGCTCAAACGCAATGCGCCTTGCGATATATGACGTGGTCGATGGTCGAGGCCATGAGGTCTATACCGAGCGCGCCCGGCCACAGCTGGGTCGTGATTTAGACCCCGATGGCCGTCTCGACCCACAACGCGTTGAAGATGCGCTGGGTGCGCTTGCGCGGTTCAGATTCCTGGCGAACCATTGGGGCGTACGACGCATTTACGCCGTTGCCACGGCGGCAATCCGCATGGCGAGCGGCTATGATCGCGAGGCGTTTATCCGCCACGCGTCGCGTATCATCGGCGCACCCGTGCGAGTTTTGTCAGGTCCTGAGGAAGCACGATATTCCGCTGAAGGCGTACTCAATGACTGGCCCGAGGCAGCGGGTCTGGTCGCCGACATCGGCGGGTTAAGCCTAGAGATTGCCCCGATTGGCTTTGGCATGGTGCTTGACGATGGGCGGAGCTTTGAGGTCGGCCCGCTTGCATTCATGCAGGAGCGGGAACACTCCGGCGATGAAACGGTGCGAGAGCGCGTTGTGGACATTGTCAGGGAGGATGTGCTCGCCCCCTGGGCGGAGTTTAACCTGAAAACGCTTTACGGGGTTGGCGGCGCCTGGCGCAATATCGCCGCTTGCGACATGCGCCGCAATCGTGGGCGGCCCATGCCAATGAACGGCTATAGTATGTCCCGTCAACGGGTTGAAGAAACCCTGGCTATTTTGGAAACCGGCGACGCGAAGTCCGTGGCGTTAATGAACTCCGCTGAAGTGTCGTCACGCCGCAGGGCGACCTTGCCCACCGCAGCCCTGGTTTTGCGCAAAGCGCTGAGCCTGTTGCCAAGCGAGCGCGTGGTGATCTCCACCAGCGGCGTACGTCAGGGCGTTTTGTTGCACGCGCTACGCGCCCAACCGCTGGTCAACCGCCGGCGATTGCCCAGGCGCCGGCCGCCGCGGAGGTCCAGTGGACGCTCATTGCAAGGGAAATAAACGTTGGGCGCTAGCCTCACTTGCGCACCGCGCGCACGCGGGTTCCTTCCATAAACAGCGCAAGCTCGCCGCGTTTGAGCGCCAAAGCGTCCTCGCCAAAAATTTCCCGTCGCCAGCCATGCAATGCAGGCACATTGGCGTCGTCATCGCGGGCGATCGCCTCTAAATCCGCCGACGTGGCCAACAAACGGGCCGCCACATCATGGTCCTCGGCGCGAATGCGCAATAACACTTTCAGCAGATCAGCGATCGGCCCGACCCCGGCGGGCTTGGGCCCAGCAGCAGGGTCGACTTTAGGCGCGTTGGCTTTGGGGTCCTTCAACGCCTCAGCCACGGTTGCGGCAAGCTCCTTGCCCGCTCGCGAGCGCTCAAAGCCTTTGGGCACGGAGCGAATTGACCCCACGGCTTCAGGTGTCGCCGCGCCTTGCAGCGCCACCTCGTAGAGAACATCGTCCTTCATCACCCACGAGCGCGGCGTATTTCTCGATTGCGCCTCGCGTTCGCGCCATGCCGCTGCGGCTTTCAGCACGGCGAGATAAGGCGCTGTGCGTTTACGCAGTTTCAGCCGCCGCCAGGCCTCTTCCGGGTTCACCTCATAGTTGGCCGGATCGGTGAGCTGGGCCATGTCTTCGGCCAGCCAGTGCTCGCGACCACGCTCGGCGAGCTGATCGCGAACAATGGGATACAGATCACGCAAATGGGTCACATCAGCCAGCGCATAGCGCATTTGCTTGTCCGACAGCGGACGCTTGGACCAGTCTGTGAAGCGCGACGATTTATCCACTGACCGTCCGAGCACAGACCGCACCAGACCGTCATACGCGATGGAATCGCCCAGCCCCACCGCCGCGGCCGCCACTTGTGTGTCAAACAGCGGGACCGGGATCGTTCTGGAGTGGGTGTAGAAAATCTCCAAATCCTGACGTGCGGCGTGGAACACTTTCATGACGCGCTCGTCCGCCATCACCGCCCAGAGCGGGGCCAAATCCATTCCCTTGGCCAACGGATCGATCAGCACCTCCACCTCACCGGCGGCAGCTTGAATCAAGCACAGCTTGGCCCAGTAGGTGGATTCGCGCAGGAATTCGGTATCCACCGCAACAAAGTCATGCTTGGCCAGCGCGGCGCTTGCCTTGGCCAGCTCGTCCGTGGTTGTAATCAGCTCCATGACAAGCCGGTTTAGGTGATTTGCCCGTCCCTGTCGCGTGCGGATTGTGGTGGCGCCTGGGCACGGCGCCGATGGCCAATGGAGCACACAAGCGCTACACCGCGTTCATGGCAAACTGGTCCACCCATTTTGTGCTCGATGTTGAAGCCGACGGGCCATGCCCTGGGCGCTACAACATGATCTCGTTCGGACTGGTTTGGCTGGTCGATGCGGGCAAATCGTTCTTGGGCGAAGTGGCGCCAGTGATCGATGATCCGGGGCTGGAGGAGGCGCGCGCCGTGTCCGCCGTCAGCTTCGAAACCCAGCAAAGCTACGCCGATCCGCACCAGGTCATGGCCGCCGCCCGCGCCTGGATGGTCGAGCACACAAAGGGACAACGCGCGACCATCTGGTCGGATAACCCCGCCTTCGACTGGCAGTTCTGGAACTGGTATTGCCACACATTCCTGGGCGAAAACCCGGCAGGATTCAGCGCCCGGCGCATTGGCGATCTCGACGCCGGCCGGCGCGGCCAGCCGCTCACCACCAATGCGTGGAAAAAACGCCGCCAGACGCCGCACACCCACAATCCCGTCGACGATGCGCGCGGCAATGCCGAAGCGCTGCGCTGGATTTTGGCCCAAATGGGTGTCGTTGTGGGGTGAGGGGGCGTTGGAGTACGTTCCCCCTTGCTCCGCCCCTCCATAGCCCCCATACATCACTCATCCCGTGTTGCCGCGGCTGCTGAACCCGACAGCACGAGGATGATCGATGACCGAGACTCGCTCTCGCGCTTGGCGCCGCCATCAAGCCGCCAAGCACCGGCGCGCAGCGCGCCATGCGCCAAACCCGCCTTGGGCGCACGAACAAAAGCAATGGACGCTGCTCTGGGCGCGGTGGCAAAAGCTGCATCGCGCGCGGCAAATCGGCATGCTCTGGCCGCGCCGGGAATGGGAGAAAGCCATGGCCGAGGCCGAGCCGGTGCGCGTGTTATTTGTGTGCAGCTTCAATCAATGGCGCAGCCCCACGGCTGAGCGCGTGTTCGCGCGCGTGGACGGGGTGGAGCCACGCTCGGCGGGTACGTCGTCCAAGGCCAAGCGGCGCGTGCGCCTGGATGATATCCGCTGGGCGGATGTGATTTGCGTCATGGAGGACAAGCACGCCCAGCGCCTGCGCGCCGATTTCCGCCAGGACATGGCGCACAAGGATCTGCATGTGCTCGACATTCCCGACGATTATCAGTTCATGGACGAGGAGCTGGTGGAGCTGATCCGCGAGAAAGTGACGGCGGTGTTGGCGCGATAAGGCCAGCATCGCCTACTCCTTCCTAAAGCAGAAAAGAGAGCAGTCAGTCGAGCAGTATGAGACTGGGCCAGCGCGCGCGCCGCGCCGGCCTAGCCGCACTCAATCCGGGTGACGATGCTGTTTTCGTCCAGGAAGATGCTCAAGCGCTCTTCGCGGAACTCTTGGCTCACCGCCGCGTCATGGGGCACCACGCGATACACCGATGGCAGGACGCGTCGATCAACGCCGATAATGTCTTGGCCAAGCAAACTATCCCAACGCGTGGCGTCACACTTGCGCGTGGGCGCATCGTCGGCGCTTTCTGCGTCTTTACGTTTGAAATCAAAGGGCTGGCGGGCGATCTCAATGCTGGTTTCGCCAAACACGTCGTCCTGAGCGGCGATCACCGTGGGCGCGTCCTCCACCTGACGCTGGGCGCGACCGCCATCATCAATGTCCCCCGACAAAGCGGCGCAGGCGGCCAATAAGCCAGCGGCGGCCGCACACGTGAGCGTTCTCACGACTGTTTCTCCCATGAGCCAGATTTCCCCTCTCTCCAATATGAGACAGCACTACCTGACGCGCGCAAGCTTTTCCACCTCGCTCGTGCGTTTTCTAGCGCGTGCGCATCATCATTGGCGAAGAGGATAATGGTTCGCTGCACTTTTGGGTCCTCGACGGGGTCAGCGCCGTCGAGCAGAATGACCAGTTCAGCGCCATTGAGGTTCTCTGCATCGCGCGTGACCAAGACCGGCTGGCGCGAGGCATTGGGCGCATCAGCTCGACCATGCGGCAGGAAGGACGCGTCGTCATACGTCCATAAATGGCGATCGAAATGGTCAAGTTTCGCGCCATCGCTGGTGCGCACAATGGCGCGCCAGTTCCGCGCTAACGCTTTGGACAGCAAGGCGGGCAACACATCGTCAACGCCGCGATACTCCAAATGGTAAAACCATGTTTCCATCGCCGGTCACCGCGCTGCGCCACCCAACTCACGTGTCTTCATAGTTCTGCGCAACGAACTGTTCGAGCACGCGCACGCCGAATCCGGTGGCCCAAGTGGGCTCGCGCGGGTCGTCATTCTTCGCTTTCCAGGCCGTCGGAGCGATGTCGAGGTGCGCCCAGGGCGTATCATTGGTGTAGCGCTTCAGGAATTGCGCGGCTGTGATCGAACCGCCTGGCGGACCGCCAATATTCTTCATGTCCGCCACTTTGCTGTCGATCATCTTGTCATAGGCGGGCCCCATGGGCATGCGCCACAGTTTCTCGTCCGAGGCAAGACCGGCGGCCAGCAATTGATTCGCCAGTTCGTCGTCACTGGCGAACAGGCCCGCATAGTGATTGGCCAGCGAAATGATCATGGCGCCGGTGAGTGTGGCCAAATCCACCATGAATTTGGGCTTAAACCGGTCCTGGCAGTACCAAAGCGCATCAGCCAGCACCAACCGGCCTTCCGCGTCGGTGTTGAGGATCTCAATGGTCTGACCGGACATGGAGGTTACAATGTCGCCGGGGCGTTGAGCATTGCCGTCCGGCATGTTCTCAACCAGTCCCACAATGCCAATGGCATTGACTTTGGCCTTGCGGGTGGCCAGAGCGCACATTAGGCCCGTTACGGCCGCTGCGCCGCCCATATCGCCTTTCATATCCTCCATGCCTGGGCCGGGTTTGAGGGAAATGCCACCAGTGTCAAATGTCACGCCTTTGCCCACAAAGGCGATGGGCGCTTCGCCTTCAGCGCCGCCATTCCAACGCATGATCGCCAATTGCGATTCGCGCACTGAGCCTTGTCCCACGCCCAAGAGGGCGCCCATGCCAAGCTTGGCCATGTCGGCTTCGCCAAGCACTTCCACTTCCAGCCCGCGTTCGGTCAGCCCATTGATCCGGCGGGCAAACTCTTCTGGGTGCAGAATGTTGGGCGGCTCGGACACGAGGTCGCGCGCCAACTCAACACCCGCAAACACGCCCGCATAACGCGCCCAAACCGGCTCCACGGCTCCAACGTCGTCAGCCACAATCGTAATCGTTTCAAGCGCCGGCTTGCGGTCGTCGGACAATTTGGTGCGATACGTATCGAAACGATAGCTGGCCAACTGGGCCCCAAACGCCGCGCGCGCAACCCATTGCGCATCGGCGTCCAATCCGTCCAGACGCAACACCGCTGAGTTCAACCCACTCATCAACAGTGCTCGAACCGCTGATGCGCCAGCGCGCTCAAACGAGTTCGCAGTGGCGTCTTCTTTTGCCCCCAGGCCCAGCACCACAACCCGGGCGGCGTCGATGCCCGGTAATGCATGAAGCGTGAGGGTCTCACCGACCTTATGACCGTATCGCGATGTCTCAATGGCGCGTGAAATCGCACCGCCCGCTGCGTCGTCAAATTCCTTAAACGGAGCAGACGATTGATCGCCCTTATAGTGGGGGATGACGATACTTTGCGCGCGCGCATCGCCGGGCGTCGACATAAAAGTGACTTGCATGCTCACACTCCGGGGGAATTATGCTAAGGGCGGCTCTAGTGAAGCAAGCGCCGCGTGAAGCTGCGAGGCCTAGCGCATTGTGGCCACGAAGTGAAGATCATCACGCTTGATGGTCAGATCGACCCACACGGCATGAGAGGACTGTGCCCGTGCTGCATAACTATATATTGCGCCAAGCCATCTGGCCGCTGTTGTCGGCCATTACCGCGTTGGGCGCCTTGGCCTTGCTGACAGAAAGCATCTCATCGCTCGATCTGATCATTGACCAACGCCAGACCCTCATCACGTATTTGCAGATCACCGGGCTTGCCTTGCCGCAATTGGTTGCGCTGATTGTGCCTTTGGCGGTGTTTATCGCCTCTTTGTACGCCATGAACCGGTTGCAATCGGATTCAGAATTGATTGTGTGCTCGGCCGCGGGGATGGGCCGCTGGCAGATTGCGTCTCCGGTGGTCAAGCTGGCTGTCGTGGCGATGATCTTAAATTTCGCCATCAATGCCTGGGTCCAACCTGCGTCATTCCGTGAAATGCGCGAAAAACTCTACGAAGTGCGCGCAGATCTGGCCGCGCGCCTCATCCGACCTGGCCAATTTCGACAACCGGCGCCCGGACTCACGATTTACGCGAAGGAAAGCGAAGGACGCGGCCGGCTCATCGACCTCCTGATTGAAGACGCGAGCGATGAAAATCGACCCGTCACATATATGGCCAAGGTCGGCCAATTCACCGAAATTCGGGGGGAACCAGCCCTTGTGATGACTGACGGCTCCATCCAAGCGCTTGAAGAGAACGGCTCGCTGCAATTCTTACGCTTTGAGAGCTACCCATTCGAACTCACGACCTTTTTAGAAGGGCCTGGCAATCTGTTTTACAAACTCAGTGACCGGTATTTGCATCAGCTGATTTACCCCTCTCCCGATTCGCCCTGGGATTGGCGAAACAGAGAGAAATTACTGGCCGAAGGGCACTACCGACTGTCCTCACCCCTGTTCAATGTGACGTTCGCTCTCATGGCCATGGCGGCAGTGCTGGGCGGGCAACACTCGCGCATGGGCTATACACGACGAATTATCGTGGCGTCCGTCGCCGCCTTGCTTGTCCGGCTTCTCGGTTTTGTCGCGCAATCAGCGGCTGCGGGAGATGTGAGTCTCAATGTCTTGCAATACCTGGTCCCGATCGCCGCGGGCGGTGTGGCGGCCATGGTGATCATCAGTCCGGGAGGGCGACGAAAGCGATCAAAACCTAATCCTCAGCTCCAAGAGGCGCCGGCGGTATGAGTAGTTTTATTCTACAACGCTATGTGGCGCGCCAAGTGATGCTCGGCGTCGCGATCACCTTGAGCGTGATCTTGGTGATGATTTTTTTGGTCGACTTTGTGGAGTTGTCGCGTGACCTCGGCGATCGGCCCGATGTTTCGCCAATTCGGGTGGCGGGTCTCTCGCTTCTGCGCGCGCCAGCATTGGGGGAGTCGACCCTCCCCTTTGTGTTTCTCTTCGGCGCCATGTGGGCCATGTATCGGCTCAACCGCAGATCGGAATTGGTGGTGATGCGGGCGGCCGGCATGTCTGCCTGGCGGTTTATTGCGCCCGCGGTAGTGCTCGCTTTTGTCACCGGAATTTTGATGATTACCGCCTTGAGCCCAGCCGCGGCGGAATTAATGGCGCAGTTCGAACGCCAACGGGCCCTGATTGTCAACGGCGATCGCACGGGGATCACATTGAACGAGCAGCAGCTTTGGCTGCGTGAAGGTCGTGCTGATGGGCAAATTGTGATCCGGGCGCGAAGCTCGGACGCCGGCGCCAGCTTGCTGCGCAATGTCACCATGTTTCGTTATGAAATCGACGAGCAAGGCCTTCCTGAGTTTGTCAATCGGCTAGAAGTGGACGAAGCCGAATTGCGCGCAGGCTTCTGGCAATTGCGTGACGTGCGTGAATTCGCGCCCGACGCGCCGACCATTGTTCATGAACGGCTCGCCATCCCCACCGACATTGACCCCACATCCTTGGTGGACACCGACAGCGCACCGCGCACACTGACCATTTGGGAATTGCCGCGGCAGATCAAATTGCTGCAGGAAAACGGATTTGAATCCATCCAATATGAGTTGCGCTGGCATCGCCTGCTGGCCTTACCCACAACTTTGGCGGCCATGGCATTGGTGGCGTCGGCGGCATGCTTGAGGCTCACACGCCGCGGCGGTGCGTTTCAATTGGCGCTGCTCGCCGCAGTTGTCGGATTTGCCATGTATTTTGGCGATGAAATGCTCGCCGCACTCGGCGCCACAGAGCTTTTGCCGCTGCAATTGGCGGCATGGACTGCGCCTCTTTTCACATGCTTTGCGGCGCTATTCGTGATCTCCACGCTTGAAGAGGGATAACTGACCAGCGTTCGTATAGACGCGCGCCCCGGTGTCGGTTATCCAAACAAGATAAGGGGTGTCACAACAAGACGGAGCACCGCCATGGCGAGGGGTGGCCATCGCAATACATTCGCGGTTTCGGCGGCGCTGACCAGCTTAACAGCAGCAGCATTCGCAACGTCCGCCAGCGCGCAAGATCCCGCTGCGGCAACGGATTTGTCCGAGACGGTTTACCTGGAAGCTGACCAGGTCAAAGAAAACCGGCTCACCGGCGAGTACATTGCCAGTGGCAATGTGGAAGCGCGCTACGGAACGCGGATTTTGCGGGCTGATGAAGTGGTCTTCCGACCAGCAGACGCTCGTGTGATTGCGCGCGGCAATGTGGCGATCGTGGACGACACGGGGTTGGTGACCTTCGCCGATGAAGCCGAATTGAGCGACGATTTGTCAGAAGCGGTCATTTCTGGATTCGCGGCGCGTCTGGACAATAACGCCACAATGGCCGCACGGGTCGCGACGCGCGACGCCAATGACGACTTTCGGATCGTGCGTGGATTTTATACCGCCTGTGTGGCCTGTGCGAAAAACGACCGGGAAAACCGCCCCACATGGCGTATCCGCGCCCGGCGCGTCACTCGTGACGCGAGCAAAGACGGGATTTTTTATCGCGACGCGGTGCTTGAGGTGAAGGGCGTGCCGGTGGCGTATTCCCCCTATTTCGCCCATGCTGACCCCACTGCTGACCGCAAGTCCGGTTTCTTACTTCCCAATCTGGGTGAATCGAGCCGGACGGGGACTTTTTACCAACAACCCTATTATTGGGCGATCTCGCCAAGTCAGGATCTTGTAATCGCGCCCCGGGCCATGAGCGAAGTAAACCCGTTGGTGGCCTTCGAGTATCGAAAGCGATTTTTTTCCGGCGGCGTCTTGGTCCAAGGCTCAGCCACCGCCGAAAAAGAAATCAATTTGTTGGATGACGGCGAGATTGCACGACTGACCGAAGAAGAACTCATCGCTCTCAATGCTGAGGATGCGGAGTTTCGCGGACACGTGTTTGGCGAGGGCGCTTTTCGCATCACCGAGAGTTGGACATGGGGTTTTGGCGTCGAACGTGTGACCGGTGACGCCTACCTTGATCGCTATGACATTCCTGACGCCAATGTCCGTCGCGGTCTCTATCGCCGCCAGTCGCGCCGCTTGCTCAGCCAAGCTTACGCCGTACGCCAAACCAAGGATTCCTATTCTTCAATCGCGGCGTTTGACGCGCAAGACCTGCGACTTGAGGACGAGGACGAGCTGCCCGTCGCCGCGCCATTTGCCGAAATCCGGAAGATGTTTGGGATGCGGTTTCTCGGTGGGCGAACAGAAGCAAGAGCCAATCTGGCTGTGTTGGAACGCCGCGCCGGCGTGGACTACCGTCGCCTGACCATCGAGACCGAATGGAACAGACGCATTGTCAGCAAGAGTGGCGTGTTGTTTTCTCCGTTTGCGCTGGCGCGAGGCGATTTCTATTCGCTTCAGGGCGAACAACTTCCCGAAGATACCGTCAGTGGTATTGAAGAACCCATTGATACGCAGGCCACCCGAGCCCTTGGCAATATTGGGGCGGACCTGTCATTCCCCGTCGGACGAAGACTGGGTCCGATTGATGTCGTGCTCGAGCCCATCGCCAATGTGACCGTGGCGCCTCAAGACGTGAATGACGACGAATTGGTGAACCTCGACAGTCAGTCCATTGACCTTGATGAAGCCAGTGTGTTTTCCGCGAACCGATCCACAGGGTATGACGTCTTTGAAGAGGGCGCCCATGCATCCGTGGGCGCTCGGGCATCGGCAGACTGGAGCAATGACGGATCAGTCAGCCTGTTTGTCGGACAAAGTTATCGGGCTGAGGATTTGGGTCAGTTCGAACCGTCCTCAGGCCTTGATGGACGCACGTCCGATATTGTCGGGGCGTTGGCCATGCAGCTGGGCAGGCGTACAGAATTGGATGCGAAAGTTCGCGTGGACAATCAAGGCGGCGAAATCCAGCGGCTGGACGTGGTGGGGCGCACGGGAATAGGTCCCATTAGCGTCGGCGCCCGCTATCTTCAATTTGACCAGGAGCTCGCCGACCGGTCCCAACGCCCCGCCCGAGAAGCGAATGTGGATGTGGGCCTGGATATCACCCGCAATTGGAGCGCCTATTATCGATTTAATCGAGACCTGGACGCTGAGGAGACCCGGCGCGAATTCATTGGTTTGGTGTACACCGACAATTGCACCCGCGTGGAAGTCGTTTACAAGAGTGAGAACTTCGAAGAACGCATTGCGGGCCGAGACGATTCCCTCACAGTGCGCTTTACGTTGGCAACACTGGGATCGTTTGAAAGCAATTGAGTCCTCCACGCCGCCTTCAGCAGCAGCGTCTGTCCTCACTTGACGTGTTTACGCCGAACGAGGTCTCGCGTTAAAGTTCGTGTCATAGGGGGTTGTTCGATCACGCCGCGAAACGCTATGCGGGCGGCGAGACTGTAATGTGGTGAAAAAATGAAGCGTGAGACAGGCACATACCTGACTGGTCTTCTGGCCGCAGCTCTAGCCCTCGCCCTGGCCGTCGTCGGACCGTCCAGGTCACAAATGATGGAAGGCGTTGCGGCGATTGTGAATGATGACGTCATCACAACCTATGACGTCGAACAGCGCATGCGCTTGCTTCTTGCCTCTTCGAACGTGCAGCCGACACAAGAACTGATGCAACGAATTCAGGCTGAAGCTATTCGCAGTTTGATCGACGAGCGTCTTCAGCTCCAAGAAGCGGCTGAATATGAAATTGCAGTGACTGACGAGGATGTGGCGCAGGAACTGGACAATCTTGCGGCGCGAAACAATGCATCAGCTGCCGCCATCGAACAGGACTTAGCGCGCCGCGGCGTGGATATTGACACTCTGGAACAGCAATTGCGCGCCGAATTGGCCTGGCAGATCTTGGTCAATGGCCGTTTCCGCCCACTCGTTCGGGTTTCGGACAACCAGATCGACCAAGCATTGGAGCGCATGGCGACCAATGCCGACAAACCCAGTTATCGCATTGCTGAAATTTTGATCGAGCCGCGCTCTCAGTCCGAAGCGCAGCAAGCACTTCAGTTTATCGCTCAGCAACTGAACCAAGGCGTGCCATTCCAGCAACTCGCCCAACAAATCTCTCGCGCGCCTTCTGCCGTTGATGGCGGGGAAGTGGGATGGGTGCGCGCCGGCGAGCTGCGCAATGAGGAGATCGAGCGGGCGCTTGAAGGCATGAACCCCGGCGACATTCGTCCGGTGGAGACCCGCGAAGGCATCTATTTTATGCTTCTGCTTGACCGCCGCCGCGGTGTGGAGCTGGAGCGCTTGGAGCTCAATCAAATTTTCGTGCCCTACGGCGCCAATGCTGGCGACGGGGCGTTTGAACAAGCGTCCCAACAACTCACGCGCGGCACGCGGCGAGTTCGCAATTGCGAAGATATCCAAGAGGCTGCAGAGCGCATCGATGGCGCCATTTTCCAGGACTTGGGGTTGCTGCCGCCCAGTGACCTCAATGCGGAGCTGCGCGATAAGGTGATCAATCTCAATGTGGGGCAAATTACGGAGCCAATTTCGCTCCCAAGCGGCGCCGCCATTGTGATGCTATGCAGTCGCCAAGATATGGCCACCGACGCGATGCCCTCTCGTGAGGACATCGAAAATCGGCTGTTGGACCAACAATTGGCGCTGTATTCGCGTCGGTATCTGAGATCGCTCTTAGACCAGGCCACGATTGAGACCCGCACTCAATAAGCCCGCGCCCAATGCGCCCCTCGGCCTAACCCTCGGAGATCCTGCCGGGGTGGGACCGGAGCTTGCGATCAGGGCCTGGGAGCGACTGAAAGACACTGGCCCGGTTTTTGTTCTGATCGCGCCGCCCGAATGGATGGCCAGACACGGCGCGCCCATCGCCGTGATCAACGAGCCCGGCGAAGCTGCAGGGGCCTTTACCCACGCTCTGCCGATTTTGCCAATCGCCACATCTGGCTCAACAGCGCCCATTCCGGGTGCGCCAATTCACGAGCATGCGCCGACTGTCCTGCGATCGATTGAATGGGCGACAGAGCTGGCATTGCAGGGAAAAACCCTAGGCGTCGTCACCAATCCCATCGCCAAACATGTGCTTTACGAAGCGGGGTTCACATCGCCCGGCCATACCGAATTTTTGAGCGAACTTACGGGGGAGTTCGCCACGTTGGGTCCACGGGGCCCGGTGATGATGCTGGCGAATGCGCATTTGCGGGTGGCGCTCGTCACGATTCACCTGCCTCTGCGGGACGTACCTGACGCTTTGTCCGAAGAGAGCGTAAAGCGTTGCATTCGCGTGACACACCATGCCCTAAGATCAGACTTTGGCATTACCGCACCCCGCATCGCCATGTGTGGCCTTAATCCGCATGCCGGTGAAAATGGCGCCATGGGAACCGAGGAGATTGCGTTACTCAATCCTTTGGCGGAGCAATTGCGTTCGGAAGGCATCAGCGTCACCAACGCCCAGTCCGCAGACACGCTGTTCACCGAGGACGCGCGCAAAGGCTATGACGCAGCAATCGCCATGTATCACGATCAGGGCCTCGGTCCGATCAAGACGCTGGATTTTCATGGCGCAGTGAATATCACGCTCGGCCTTCCGATCGTGCGCACATCGCCCGACCATGGCTCCGGATTTGCCATTGCAGGCAAAGGCCTGGCGCGCCCCGATAGCTTGATTGCGGCGCTGCGCATGGGCGCTGACATGGCCGCACGGCGGCATGCCCAGTTGGTCCAGAGTCATGACCCTTGACGAACTGCCTCCCTTGCGCGAGGTGGCCAGCGCCCACGGCCTGACCGCCAACAAAGCGTTCGGCCAGCACTATCTATTTGATCTCAATCTCACGGCAAAGATTGCGCGCATTGCCGGCCCTCTTGAAAACGCTGCGGTGATCGAAGTGGGCCCTGGACCGGGCGGGCTCACGCGCGCCCTATTGAGCGAGGGCGCGGCCAAAGTCATCGCCATTGAAACCGACGATCGGTTCTTGCCTGCGCTGGAGCAAATCTCAGCAGCAGCAAACGGGCGATTGACGGTCGTGCACGCCGACGCGCTCAAGGTCGATCAACACGCCTTGGCTCGAGACTTCGGGGCTGGTCTCACGCCCATGATCGTGTCCAACTTGCCCTATAATGTGGGCACGCCGTTGTTGGTGCGTTGGCTGTCTGGACCGCAATGGTGGTCGTGCATGACGCTCATGTTCCAAAAGGAGGTCGCAGAACGCATCGTTGCGCGCACGGGTGATGACAGCTATGGGCGATTGTCTGTATTGGCCGCTTTGCGCTCGGCGCCCCATTTGGCCCTTAGGGCCCCGGCTCGCGCTTTTACCCCCCCGCCCAAAGTGGATTCTGCAGTGGTGCGGTTTGATCCCTTGAAGTCGGGACGGCTGGACGATGTGGAGGCGCTGGAAACAGTGACGGCCGCCGCCTTTGGTCAGCGACGCAAAATGCTGCGCAGTAGCTTGAAAGCGTTGGCGGCGACATGTGACATGACGGCGGACGCATTTTGTGCTGCGGCAGGGGTAGACGCTCAAGCGCGCCCAGAAACGCTCGCGCCGGAGAAGTTTGCCGCCATGGCGGGAGTGTGGCGATCGGAAATTGACTCGCAATCTGAGAATTAGGCGACACCTTCCTCAAGCAGTCGCTCCACCGCTCCGTCCAGCTTGGGCTGCATTTGACGGCGGTAACGCCCGGCGGCGATCTCATTGCCCGACCGACGTGCATCGATGATGGTCAAGATCGCCTGCACCGCTTGGTCCAAATCGTCATTGACGATCACATATTCATATTCGGCCCAATGACTGATTTCGTCTTTGGCGCGAGCCATGCGTCGGGCGATAACATCGTCAGAATCCCCGCCGCGTCTACGCAAACGCGCCTCGAGTTCTGCCATGGACGGCGGCAATACAAAAATGGTCACCAGCTGCGCCATGGGATCGGCCGCAAGCTGACGCGCGCCTTGCCAATCAATGTCGAAAACCACGTCCAAACCATCGCTGAGCCATTCGCGAACTGGCGCCTTTGGAGTGCCATAGAAATTATCAAAAACTTCCGCCCACTCCAGAAAACCACCCTCATCACGCGCAGTGACGAAATCGTCTTTGGTCCAAAAGTGATAGTCCACGCCATCGTCTTCGCCCGGCCGCGGGGAGCGCGTGGTGGCTGAAACTGAAATCCGAAGCCGCGGATCGGCGTCCAGGATCCGTTTGGTGAGTGTGGTTTTTCCCGCACCACTTGGGCTGGAGATCACAATCAGTGCGCCGTCGCGGCTCGGATGCGTTGGTCGAGGGTCGGGGATGGTGTCGGCCATGGTGCTGGCCCCTTATCTCAACTAGCCGGCGCGTTCTTGCGCGATCAATTCGCGTTCGATCTGCCGCCAACGCGCCACATTGCGGTTGTGTTCGGCCAGCGTCGCTGCAAACACGTGTCCGCCGCTGCCATCGGCCACAAAATACAGTGCATTTGTATCGGCCGGATTGAGTACGCCCTCGAGCGCCGCGCGACCTGGATTGGAAATGGGGCCTGGCGTCAATCCATCGACAAAGTAAGTATTATAGGGGTTGTCCGCATTATTGAGCTCAGAGCGCAACAGGGGACGGCGTTCGCCGCGACTATTGTACAGCGGCTGGCCACCATTAATGCCGTAGATAATCGTGGCGTCCGCTTGCAAGCGCATGCCGCGCCTCAGTCGATTCACGAACACGCCAGCGACCTGATCGTGCTCCGATCCTCCTGCTTCGCGCTCCACGATAGAGGCCAGGATGATCGCTTGTTCTTGGGTCTCGAACGGCAGATTGTCCGCCCGGTTCGGCCACAACTCCGCCATGAGCGCATCCTGCGCGCTGGCCATGCGTTCCAAGACTTCCGTGCGCGTCATGCCACGGGTCACCAAGTAAGTCTCGGGCAATAACGTACCCTCAGCGGGGATTTCGGTAATTTCGCCAGTGAGAATTTCGCTGTTGTTGATCACGGCGACAATCTGGGCGCTGGTGTATCCTTCGGGTGCGGTGATGGCGTACTCGATCACATCGCCGTCACGCAGCATTTCAAACACGTCAGCCATACTGGCATTGGCGGGAATGGCGTATTCACCAGCTTTGAGATCCCGCTCGCCACCTCTCAACATCACCCCGGCGCGGAAAACCAGGGCGTCGGTGATCACACCGTTCAACTCCAACTGATGAGCAATGCGGATGAGCCCGGAGCCGCGCTCAAGCAGAACCGCTTGTGATTCGGTTGCGGGGCCTGGCCGAGTGAATTGGCCATTGAGCCAGAAATAGCCTCCGCCAATGACCGATGCGCCCACCACGAGGCATAGACCGAACGCGATCAGTAGAAATTTCACCACACCGCCACCCTTGGCTTTCGCCTTGGGGGCCTTTGCATCACCCTGTTGAGTCATTACGCCGCCGTGAGCACTAAAGACGCATTCGTCCCGCCAAAACCAAACGAATTGGACAATACCGCGCGCACCGGCTTTGTCACGGCGTGATGTGGCGCCAAATTCAGTGGGGTCTCCACCGAAGGATTATCCAAGTTGAGCGTCGGCGGGCAAATCCCGTCGCGAATCGCCAAAACCGAGAACACGGCTTCAATAGCGCCTGCAGCGCCCAGCAAGTGACCTGTGGCCGATTTCGTTGCGGACATGACCATGTTCCCCGCCGCGTCGCCGAACAGCCGTTCAACTGCGCGCAGTTCGATCTCATCGCCTTTGGGCGTGGATGTGCCATGGGCGTTGACATAGTCAATGTCGCCGGGGCCAAGACCCGACGTCTCAAGCGCCGCAGACATCGACCGAAACCCGCCATCGCCATCCTCGGCTGGCGCTGTGATGTGATAGGCGTCGCCCGACAAGCCATAGCCCTTCACTTCGGCATAGATTTTGGCGCCGCGTGCAATGGCGTGGTCGAGATCCTCCAAGATGACAGCGCCCGCGCCCTCGCCCATGACAAAGCCATCTCGGCCTTCGTCGTACGGACGCGAGGCCTTTTGGGGTTGGTCGTTGAATCCCGTCGACAAGGCTCGGCAGGCCACAAACCCGCCAATGCCCAGCCTGGTGATTGCCGCTTCAGCGCCGCCAGCAACCATGACGTCAGCTGCGCCGCGTGCGATCAATTGCGCTGCATCGCCAATGGCGTGAGCTCCGGTTGAGCACGCCGTCACAACCGAGTGGTTGGGTCCGCGAAACTTATGGCGGATGGAAATATGTCCAGACGCCAAATTGATCAACATGGCCGGGATCACGAATGGGCTAAGCTTTTTAGGGCCCTTTTCGTTCAGGGTGATCGAGGCGTCATAGATCGTTTGCAGTCCGCCAATCCCAGAGCCGAACAGCACACCCGTGCGATTTTTCTGCTCATCGGTTTCAGCAACCCACCCTGAGTCCGCTACAGCTTCATCAGCCGCGCCAAGTGCATAAACGATAAATGGATCGATCCGCCGCAATTCGCGTTTATCCACCACCGCCGCTTCATCGAACCGCCCCTCTTCGCCCAAATCGCCCACGCCCACGCCGTCAATACGCGGGACATGACCGGCGACTTGGCAGGCAAGGTCTTCGGTTTCAAAGGTCTCAATCCGTCCCAGGCCGCTTTGGCCAGCAACCAAGCGCGACCAAGACGTCTCAACGCCTTGGCCGAGTGGTGTGACTAGCCCAAGCCCCGTGACGACAACGCGCCGGGTCATGGATCAAACTTTTTCGGAGATGAACGACACTGCGTCGCCGACTGTGGAGATTTTCTCTGCAGCGTCATCGGGAATTTCGATGTTGAACTCTTCTTCAAACGCCATCACCAGCTCAACCTGATCCAGCGAGTCTGCGCCCAAATCGTCGATGAAGTTTGCTTTTTCGGAAACTTTCTCAGCTTCCACATCCAAATGCTCCACGACAATCTTCGTGACGCGTTCAAGAATTTCTGACTGATCCGCCATGTTATAACCCTTGCCTATTGCTGGAGACGACGCGTTGACGCCCAGGAGGAGTTCCACTGTCCCAACGGCGAAAGCGCGTCAGGGCCATAGGAGCGGCCCCGATAGCACACTGAATTCGGCCTGACTAGCAAGCCGAAATTTTACGAAATCACACTAAATCATGGCCATGCCGCCATTGATGTGCAACGTCTGGCCTGTGACGTAGCCTGCTTCATCGCTGGCCAGATACACCGCTGCGGCCCCAATGTCATCGCCTGAACCGAGTGCGCCGGCAGGAATTCGCGATAAGATTGCAGACCGCTGCGTTTCGTTCAACGCATCCGTCATGGCCGAGGCCATGAATCCGGGTGCGATGCAATTGGCGGTCACGCCCCGTGACCCAATTTCCTGGGCCAGGGCTTTGGTAAACCCAATCATGCCCGCTTTAGACGCTGCATAATTGGCTTGGCCCGGATTGCCCGTGACGCCAACCACCGAGGTGATGCCAATAATGCGTCCCGACCGCTGGCGCATCATGCCGGCTTTACCGGAAATCGCCGCGCGCGCCAGTCGGAAATAGGCCTCAAGATTAACCTTGAGAACGTCGGCCCAATCTTCGTCCTTCATCTGCATGAGCAATTTGTCACGCGTAATCCCGGCGTTTGCCACGAGGATATCTAGACCGCCCAGCGCTTCTTGAGTTTGCGGCACCAAGGCGTCCACCGCAGCAGGATCGGACAAATTGCATGGGACAATGGCGGTACGGTCACCCAACTCACGCGCCACTTCGGCCAGTCGCTCCTCACGCGTTCCAGAGAGCGCAACCGTGGCGCCTTGCGCATGCAGCGCCTTGGCAATGGCGCCGCCAAGCCCGCCGGTCGCACCCGTGACCAGCGCGCGCTTGCCTGTCAAATCGAACATGTGTGCTTACCCTTCGCAGAATGAGCGCCTGGGTTAGTCCGCAATTGCGCGGGTGGCAAGCCGTGGGCTACGGTTAGTTTGAACGAGAGTGACGAAGCGTTGTGATGAGCGGCGCGCGGGGGGAACATGAAAAAATTGTTTTTGGCGGCCGTCACAGTGGGTGTGAGCGCATGCACAACCACGACTCCACCGGCAAACGCGCCGGCTGCGCAGCAAGCTGTCTATGCGCCGCAATCATTCCAGCGCACTGGTGATTTTGTCCAAGAAATGTCGGGCATGATCTTGCCAGAGTCGGTCGGTGATTTTGAACGAACCACCATCACGCGGTTTCGCACCGATGGCAGCGACATTTCCGCCAGTTACGCCAAGAACAAGAATGGCCCACGTTCAATCGACGCCACGGTCTATTCCTACGCAGGTCTGGTCGGCGCCATCCAAGTGGAAAGCGAGGGGGAAAGCGAACTCTTTGATCAATTTCTCGCCAATATGTTGGGGCGAGAGCTGGGATGCCAACAGGAATGGGCGGACGCCCAGAACGCCATCGTGCAGCGCTTTGAGGGCGCGAAAGTCCTGGATGAAGGGCAGATGGACCTCGTCAATGGCGATCGGACCTTTAACACCCAATTCGTCCGTTACACTTTCTCTAGCCAGCCGGGATTGCGCGAGCCTGACTTTGCCACTGAGCTTTACCTCATCTGCCCCGTCGGTTCGGCCTGGTCGGTCAAATACCGCTTCACCTACGAGAGATTTGACGGCGCGCGTGCGGCGATTGACGCCTTCATGAATGATTTAGCCATCACCATCCCCGATGACGCAGGAACCGACATTCAACGCCTGCTTGATGATCAGTTGGACGCCGCGCCCGTTGGTGATACGGGCATCGAGACCTAACCGCCGTCCAACGCCTTGGCAAATGCCTCCAGATTGTCAGGGCTGTTGAGCGCCATGCCGGTCACGTTTGGCGCGGCGCGTTTGAGCATGCCGGTCAGCACATTGCCCGCGCCCGCCTCGGCCATCATGGTCACGCCGCCGCCATGGTCGTCTGCCGGTGTCGCCATCCAGGCTGAGCATTCGCGCCAGCGCACCGTGGCGGTGATCTGCTGGACTAACAGTTCGCGGATGCGATTGGGATCTGTCTCAGGTTGGGCGGTGACGTTAGCGACCACCGGCACGCGCGGCGGCTTCAGGTCAACATGGGCCAGCGCCTTTTCCATGGCGTCGGCGGCCGGTTGCATCAGCGAACAATGAAAAGGCGCGGACACCGGCAACATTTTGGCAAGTTTGATCCCGTGCTGTTTCACTGCAGCGGCCGCGGCCTCCACGGCGGCTTTGGCGCCGGAGATCACCACTTGGCCTGGCGTGTTGTCATTGGCGATTTCGCACACGCCATGGATGGCGCTGGCCGCACACAATTGCTCGGCCTGCTCCAATTCCGCGCCCAAGAGCGCCGCCATAGCGCCCTCACCCACCGGCACGGCGGTTTGCATGGCCTGGCCACGTTGTTTGAGCAACCGCGCAGCATCTGCAATGGTCAACGCGCCCGCCGCGGCCAACGCGGAATATTCGCCCAGGCTGTGGCCGGCCACGTAAGCGGCGCGGTCGGCTTTGACTCCAAAGTCAGTCTCCAACGCCGCCATCACGGCGAGACTGGCCGCCATCAGCGCTGGCTGGGCGTTTTCAGTCAGGGTGAGTTCGTCGGCAGGCCCATCGAACATCAATGTCGAAAGATTCTGGGATAGCGCCTCGTCGACTTGATCCAGCACGGCGCGGGCAGACGGAAACGCGTCGGCGACGGGTTTGGCCATGCCGGGCGCTTGGCTGCCTTGCCCGGGAAAAATGAATGCGAGCGCCATGTCGGGACTCCCTGATTTGTCTCTCTTTACAAAAATTCAATTGACGCCGTCTGTGACCCACTTTGGCTCATGCAGACAAGCACCTTGCATTAATTGAAGAAATGCGTATTCAACCCGCTTGGCTTGCGGTCTGCCGGACTCAAGAACGCCAGATGGGCTGGTGTTTGTCACGTCAGAGCCACCGCGCCCTCGCCCGACCCTTCGGTGAGCGCGCGCCGCACGCCTCGGCGAAGGGAGAGACCATGCCGCTTTACGAGCACGTGTTCATTGCACGTCAAGATATTTCCAGCCAGCAGACCGACGAACTGGCTGAAGAATTTAGCAAGATCCTCACCGACAATGGCGCTGAAATCATCAAGACCGAGTCTTGGGGTTTGCGCTCACTGCAGTATCGGATCAAGAAAAACCGCAAGGGCCATTACATGCTTTTGGGCGTGAATGCTCCGCCAGAGGCCATTGCGGAGCTTGAACGTCAGCAGCGCATCCATGACGACATTCTTCGCTATATGACGGTCAAAGTGGATGAGATCGACACCGACTCGCCCTCGCCCATCCTGTCGAAACGCGAAGAGCGCCGTAAGCGCGACCGCGATGGCGACTCACGCGGCGACTGATCGCACAGCGCCGCAACATAACGAGAGCAAATATTATGGTTGATCGTCTCAACATTACCAATCTTCCCCAGCGCCGGGCGTTTAGCCGACGCCGGAAAGTGTGCCCCTTCTCTTCGGACAAAGCTCCGAAGATTGACTATAAAGACCCCAAGCTTCTGCAGCGCTATCTGTCCGAGCGCGGCAAAATCGTGCCCTCGCGCATCACTGCCGTGTCCCAAAAGAAGCAACGTGAACTGGCCCGGGCCATCAAACGTGCGCGCTATTTGGCGCTGTTGCCCTACGCTGTGGATTAAGGAGCGCAAACATGAATGTCATTCTGTTAGAGCGCGTCGAATCGCTGGGCGGCATGGGCGATGAAGTCAAAGTCAAAGATGGCTATGCGCGAAATTTCCTCCTTCCAAAGGGCAAAGCCCTGCGGGCAACCGAGGAGAACCGCCAAAGATTCGAACGCGAACGCGATGTGTTGGAAAAGCTCAATGCCGAGCGTCGTGACGCCGCCTCCGGCCTCGCCAACGGCTTGGACGGGGAATCCATTGTTTTGATCCGACAAGCTGGCGAAAGCGGTCAGCTGTATGGTTCGGTCACCGCGCGCGACATCGCCGAGGCGGTGTCCACAGATGGACGCAGCGTCACCCGCGGCCAAGTGGCCATCGACGCTCCGATCAAGGCCATCGGCGTTCATCCCGTGAAAATCAGGCTCCACCCAGAAGTGGTCGCCGAAGTTTCTGTGAATGTGGCCCGCACGCCAGATGAGGCTGATCGCCAAGCACGCGGCGAGGACGTCATCGCATCTCAAGCCGATGAGGACCGCGCCATCGCCGAAGCGCAGGCCGCGGAATTGTTCGAAGCCAACGCTGAGCGCGAAGGCTTTGGGACGGATGGAGAATCGCCATCGTCCGCCGACGAAGGGGATGCTCCGTCCCCAGATGGTGAATCAGATTCCACCACCTGACCGTCATCATTTAACGCTTCATTAACCACGCGCGTCGCCTTCTACGGGCGACGCGCTGGTCTTATTTGAGAAGCGCCGCCCAATTAGGCTGACCTGGGAAAAGTCTTTGTGTCGCTTGGGTTTTGGCGAAAACCGTTCGGCGCGTCGAGTATGGAGACGTACATGCCCGACGGACATTTGTTTGCTAATGGCGAGGCCGCGGCCTCCGACTTCGTTCCGCACAATATCGACGCGGAACAGGCGATTCTTGGCGCTATTTTGAGCGACAATGAGTGCTTGCACCGTGTGGAAGACGTGTTGCGTTCCGAGCACTTTTACGACCCGATTCACGGCCGAATTTTCGACGCCGCGCGCGCATTGGTCAATCGCAATGACGTGGCCGACGCCATCACACTCGGCCCATTTGCCGATCAGGATGAAGGCTTGAGCGCGTTGGGCGGCGGCGATTACCTGGTGGAGTTGATGGCCGGTGCGTGCTCCACCGCCACTGCCGTTGAATACGGCAAATTTCTGCGCGACCTGGCTTTGCGTCGGGAACTGATTCGCGTGGGCGGCGACATCGAACATGATGCGCGCGGCGACCAGGACGCCCCTGCTCCCGAGCTGTTGGAGCGCGCTGAGCGCAGCCTGTTCTCGCTCGCTGAAACCGGCCGGGCCAATCGTGGTTTCGTCAAATTTGTGGACGCCCTGACCACATCGGTCAAGATGATCGACGCGGCCTATAAGCGTGAAGGGCACTTGTCGGGGCTATCGACGGGATTTTCTGATCTCGACCGATTGCTCGGCGGGTTGCATCCGTCTGACCTCATTATTCTTGCCGGCCGTCCCTCCATGGGCAAAACCGCATTGGCCACGAACATCGCGTTCAACATTGCGAAGAAATACCGTGCCGAAGCCGGCGAAGACGGCAAGGCGAAAGCGGCGGACGGCGGCGTTGTGGCGTTCTTCTCCCTGGAAATGTCGTCAGAGCAATTGGCGACCCGTATCTTATCGCAGGAATCGGGCATCAGCTCGCACTTCCTGCGCACCGGTGAGATCGAGCCGCATCAATTTGAAGACGTGGTTGAGGCCGCTGGACGTATTGAGCGCGCGCCGCTGCACATTGATGACACGGGCGGCATCTCCATCGGACAGCTGGCCGCGCGTGCGCGTCGCCTCAAACGCACGGTCGGTCTCGATCTGATCGTGGTGGACTACCTTCAGTTGGTCACTGGGTCCGGTGGACGCGGCGGAGATTCCAACCGTGTACAAGAAGTCACTGAGGTTACCCAAGGACTTAAGGCCATGGCGAAGGACCTTAATGTCCCCGTGTTGGCGCTCGCCCAGCTGTCACGCCAAGTGGAGCAGCGCGATGACAAGCGCCCGCAACTCTCAGACCTGCGCGAATCTGGCTCGATCGAGCAGGACGCGGACGCCGTCATGTTTGTGTTCCGCGAGGAATACTATGTGAAACGCCGCGAACCACGGCCCGACCACGCCGACTACGCTGAGTGGGAAGACGAAATGAACCGAGTGCGCAACCGCGCGGAGATCATCATTTCCAAGCAGCGCCATGGCCCCATTGACACAGTCGAAGTGCAATTTGACCAGCGTTTGACCCGGTTCAGTGATCTTGCGCCCGAGGACCGCTATCCGCAGGTTGAGAATGCTGCTGCGCCAAAAGCGCCAGCGCCCAGCCTTGGCTAGATTTTGGGCCAGGGTCTAGGCTAGCGCTGACTCACCAGAACGCTTGATCGCGCGCATGAGAGGCGGGAATGTGTGCACATGCACAATCCACCTTCTGTCCGCGCCACACGACGTCCTGACGTCCCCTGTGCAACGCGGGACTGCGCCCAGCCGCATTTGACCATTGATCTTGATGCGCTGCGGGCGAACTACCGCGCGGCGGGCCAAGCGTGTTCTCCCGCAAAAACCGGCGCTGCGGTCAAAGCTAACGCCTATGGGCTGGGCATTGCGCCGGTGGCGCGCGCCTTGTGCGCGGAAGGGTGCGAGACCTTCTTTGTGGCGACCACAATCGAGGGCGCGGAGCTGCGGCAGTGTTTGGCGCCTGCGGCGCTTCCAGAAATTTTCATCCTGGACGGCGTGCAGGCGGGTGAGTGGGCCATTGCGTTTGAGCACGGCCTGTCGCCCGTCATCAATTCAAGCCAACAGCTTCGCACCTGGCTCAAAGCGCGGGCTGAGCAAAACAGTGATCTTTGCGCGGCGATCCATGTGGACACCGGCATGAACCGGCTGGGCTTTCGATTTGATGACTTTGCCCAAGTCCTGAACGCGCCCGACGCCTTGCGCAACGCCAATATCACAATGGTGATGAGTCATTTGGCGTGCGCGGATACGCCTGATCACCCCATGAACCGAAAACAATTGAAGCACTTTCGCGAGATCGTCGCACTCGTTTCAGCAACCAACCCGGAAATCCGCTTCAGCCTCGCCAATTCGGGCGGCGTGTTTATGGGCCCAGACTTTGGTTTTGATCTGACCCGCCCAGGCATCGCGCTCTATGGCGGCCTGCCCCACTTGAACCGCGAGCATGTCATGCGGCCGGTCGCGAGCCTCACTGCTCCCATCCTACAATTCAGTGAAGTTCACCCCGGTGAGTCGGTTGGCTATGGCGCTGAATTCACCGCCTCCTCTACGCGGCGCACCGCGACTGTGGCGTTGGGTTATGCCGACGGCTTCTTGCGCAGCGGCGCCCATGGCGGCTATGGGTTCTATGACAATGTGCGCACTCCAATTCTGGGACGCGTTTCGATGGATCTCATCGTGGTGGACATGACCGACGCGCCTCCAGCAATTGAGGGCGAACAGATCGAATTTTTAGGGCCCCATGTCCTGCTGGACGATGTCGCCGACATTGCCGGCACTGCGGCCTATGAGGTGCTCACGCGCCTGGGTCCAAGATGTATGCGGACGTATTTGGGGGAGGTCGCGTGGCCGTCATAAGCGCAGTTTTGTCGCCAGTGCGATCTGTCGGCGCCGCGGTGCTCGGTACGTGCCAGTCAGCTGGCGCGATCACCCTGTTTGCCGTTCATGCGGTGGCCTGCATCTTTAGCGCGCCAATTTTTGGCGGCCAACTCATCCGGCAGCTGGTCCGCATTGGCTATTTCTCGCTCCCGGTGGTGGGATTGACCGCCATATTCACGGGCGCGTCGCTGGCCATCAACACCGTGTCGGGCAGCGGTGATCAGGCCGAGCTCATCTTACCCAACATCATCAGCTTCGGCATTATCCGCGAGTTGGGGCCGGTCATTGCCGCCTTGATGCTCGCGGGCCGAGTGTCGGCAGCCATCGCCGCTGAACTTGGCACCATGCGCGTGACCGAACAAATCGACGCGCTCACCACCCTATCCACAGATCCATTTCGCTATCTGGTGGCGCCGCGGATTGCGGCCGGCGTAATCGCCTTGCCACTATTGGTCATTGTCGCCGACCTGCTCGGCATTTTTGGTGGTTTTTTGATTGCCACACAAATCCTGGACATGGGCGGGGCGACATTCGTCAATCGCGTGCGTGACGCCATGGATGCGGGAGACGTCCTCACCGGCTTGTTCAAAGCAGGCGTGTTCGGGTTTTTGCTGACCTTGATGGGCTGCTATCACGGTTATCTCAGCCGGGGCGGCGCACAGGGCGTGGGCCGGGCCACCACCAATGCAGTCTCTTCGGCAATGATCTTGATCATCGCGGCAAACTTCATCATCGGCAGGATATTCGTGGGCGCATGACGACGTTTAAATTGTCCGTTCACGGGCTGAAGAAAGCCTTCGGCCCGAAAAAAGTACTCAATGGCTTCGACCTTGACGTAGCCGAGGGGCAATCGATCGTCATCATTGGCGGTTCAGGCACCGGCAAGTCCGTGGCGCTTAAATGCATTCTCGGCCTGATTACGCCCGATGCCGGGGAAATCCTTGTGGACGGGGAAGACATTACAAAACTGAAGGCCAGCGAACGTCGCGAACGCATGGCCAAATTTGGCATGCTGTTTCAAGGCGGCGCTCTGTTTGACAGCCTGAAGATTTGGGAAAACGTGGCCTTCCGTCTCATTCACGCCGACGGCGTCCACCGGGGCGAGGCGCGCGAACGCGCGATCGAAGCGCTCGGTCAAGTCAATCTGCCGCCGGAGACGGCTGATCTGCGACCGGCCGAGCTATCGGGAGGGATGCAGAAACGGGTGAGCCTGGCGCGCGCCATCGCCGCACGCCCTGAGATCATCTTTTTCGACGAACCCACCACCGGTCTTGATCCCATCACCGCTGACGTGATCAACGACTTAATCGTCAAACAGGTCAAGGCATTGGGCGCTTCGGCCGTGTCAATCACCCATGATATGGCCTCAGCGCGCAAGATTGCCGACGACATCGCGATGATCTATGGCGGCGAAATAATCTGGCGCGGGCCGGCTGCGGATATCGAAAATTCGGGCAATGATTACGTGGATCAATTCATCCATGGTCACGCAGACGGCCCCATCAAGGTCGACGCGCGCCGCGCCTAACGCAATCCCAGCCTCAGGACATTCCAGCACGTCAGTTGGTGCAGGAATTTTGCGCGTCCCGACGCAGGGGCTGGGCGCCATTCACGTCACACCGACCGCTTTACCGATTAACCGGGTGAGATCTGATTAAACGCAGCTGTGAACCCAATCAGCGTCACGGGAAGCTGTACGCCCTGGCCATCGGCCCTGCGAAATCCGATTTTCATCGTGTTGCCGGCTTTCATCTCAGTGATCTGTTGCGGCTCCATTTGAAACTGCGACAAGCAGCCATTGGGATCGCACACGCTAAAGGGCGCGTTGCCCGTGCGCCCATCATCCACCTGTAGCAGCAGCCCAGCAGGCAACAATACGCCCAGCGGCACCCTGATTAGGGCCGTCGGAGCACCGGATTGCCCGGGCGGGTAGAAAATTGTGAAATCGAAAATCGGTCGTTGGTTTTCTGGATCGAGCAAAATCTGCGTCATCCGGCAGATCTCAGGAGCTCCGGCGACGGGTGCGCCGCAATCCACGGTCCATTGGCCAGGTGTGGGCATGGCGGGTGTTTCTTGAGCCAAACTGGGTGACCCGGCAATCATCGCCATACAGGTGGACACGGCAAAAGCGCGAAGTGCGCCATGGATGTTCCGCCAACTGAGTGTCATGAACAGTGTTCCTCATTGCAAAACCTCCGACGATCGTCGCCGGAAGGTCGGTGTTCAACTCTGCCCCGAGTGTGCCGCGTGCGGGCCTTGATTGCGCTCACGCTCAACATGAGTGGCGCGTCTGGTCAACCGGTCTTTGGCGCCATCCGTGTTACGGATTTTTGGACTAAGCCACGCAAAAGTTGCGATCTCCAATACCTATTCTCTCCGAAATCCAGCGTTGAGTCGAGCCAAGCTGTGCACTGCAAGGACCGCGGGCATCTGCACGCTGGCGCGAATCAGCAAGGCGGGTTAGGCCTCGCCCATGCCGGGAGTTTCACAATTTGTCTGTCAATCATGTGGCGATGTTCGGGCCAAATGGTCAGGACGGTGCGATGCGTGTGGCGAGTGGAACTCCATTGTGGAAGAAGCCGTCGCTGCACCGGCGGGCGCAGGAGCCAAAGCTGGAGGCAAACGGCGGTCGCGCTCCTCTGGAGTTGAGTTTCAATCGCTGGAAGGCGTGGGCGCGGAACAGCCAAGGCGCGCCACAGGAATCGCCGAGCTTGATCGCGCCTTGGGCGGTGGTGTTGTCCCCGCCTCAGCCCTATTGCTTGGCGGCGATCCGGGAATCGGAAAGTCCACGTTGCTTTTGCAGGCTGCGGCGCAACTTGCGCAACACGGGGCCAGCGTGGCTTATATTTCCGGTGAAGAGGCCATTGACCAAGTCCGGGCCCGCGCTGCGCGCATGGGGCTCTCCGACGCCCCCGTGAAACTGGGCGCTGAGACGGCTTTGGCTCCCATTCTCGACGGACTGACCGCTGAACGGCCGGATATCGCCATCATCGATTCCGTGCAAACGCTTTGGACTGACGCCATTCCGGCCGCCCCCGGCTCAGTGGGCCAGGTGCGCGCATGCGCCTATGAGCTGGTGCGCTTCGCCAAAACCAAAAATTGCGCCGTGTTTCTGGTGGGCCATGTCACAAAGGACGGGCAAATCGCCGGCCCGCGCGTGCTCGAGCACATGGTCGACACCGTGCTGTATTTCGAAGGCGACCGCAGTCACCAATTTCGCATCCTGCGCGTGGTCAAGAATCGCTTTGGCGCGACCGACGAAATCGGCGTGTTTGAAATGGCTCAAGATGGATTGCGTGAAGTGCTCAATCCCTCAGCGTCGTTTCTACAAGACCGAAGCGATGGCGTTTCTGGATCGGTTGTGTTTGCAGGACTAGAAGGCACCCGACCGGTGCTGGTCGAGTTTCAGGCCCTCGTGGCCCAAGCGGAGTTCGGCGCCCCGCGTCGGGCGGTAGTTGGATGGGACTCCGGGCGCTTGGCCATGGTGTTGGCTGTCCTCGACGCGCGATGCGGACTTTCCTTCGCAAGCCGCGACGTGTACTTGAATGTGGCGGGCGGTTTGCGTGTCAGCGAACCGGCTGCAGACTTGGCGGTCGCCGCCGCCCTTGCTTCGGCTTCGTTTGATGCGCCGCTGCCAAGGGATGTGACGGCCTTTGGTGAGATAAGCCTCTCAGGTGACGTGCGGTCAGTCGCCAGACCGGACGCACGGCTCAAAGAGGCGGAAAAACTTGGGTTCTCCATGGCTGTCGCCCCCGAAGGCGCAGCTGGCGGAAGCTCAAACGTCGTGGTGCGGCCGGTGAGCTCCCTCACCGATCTCATCACACAGATCGAAAGCGAGAACTGGGCGTAGGGGACGCTTGGGGTCGTATGAGCACGGGGACGTAGGCATGCCGGGAACTGTTTTTGACGGTATCTTTATTGGGCTCGTATTGATTTCGAGCATTTTAGCGTTCGCGCGCGGTTTTGTGCGCGAATTGTTATCCGCCGCCGCAGTAATCGCCGCTGCGCTCGGCGCGGTTTGGAGCTTTGACGCGCTCCAGGAAGGCGCACGCGCAGCAATTGGCGGAGATGCTGTCCCCAATTGGGTGCCGGACTTGATTGTGATCGTGGGTGTCTTTTTGGTGATTTACGTGGCTGTGACGGTGGTCACCGCATCGATTTCCAGTGTGGTGCATCGCTCAGATCAGATTGGGTTCATTGACCGGACAATTGGACTTGTGTTCGGCGTGGCGCGCGGCGTCATCGTCGCGGCCCTGATGCTGATTGTGATCTATGGCTTTGTGCCTGACAGCGAAGTTCAAGAGAGCGTTCCCGAAGCAGCGACGTACGAAATCGCCAAATCTGCGGCCGAACTCATACAACCAATCTTCCCCGAAGACTCGAGTGTCCGAGATATCGAGTTTCCAGACTGACAGAACACGCCTACATATGGCGCGAGGGCAAACATTGGCGCGTTGCGAAGGAGCGAGGCCATGCCGTTCGCGGATCAAAATTGGGATGACGCGGTTGCAGATGACCAACCACGCGTAGCCTGTGGCGTCTTTGGCGTCTTGGGAGAACCGGCGGCGTCCGAATTGGCCTATCTTGGACTGCACTCGCTACAGCATCGCGGCCAGGATGGATGCGGGATCGCCAGCCTGGATGGCGACCAATTCCACGTTGAACGCCATTTGGGCTTGGTGAACGATCACTTCGCCGCCGGTCGGATGGCGCAGCCCAACCGTCTACCTGGCGATGGCGCGGTGGCCCACACGCGCTACACGACGCAAGGGCGCAATGTGGCGCGCAATCTGCAACCCTTTTACGGCGAGTGGAGCGCACATGATCCCAACGATGACGTCATGGTGGGCATGGCGGTCGCCCACAACGGCAATCTCACCAACTCCACTGCACTGCGCAATGAACTCAGCCGAGCCGGTGTCCTGTTTCAAAGCGAAACCGACACTGAGGTGATCGTCCACTTGGCCGCACGCTCTCCACACAATGATGTGGAGTTCCGCCTATTGGACGCCCTGCGTCAAGTCGAAGGCGGATACGCTATTGTTGTCTTGACGAAGGACAAACTCATTGCAGCTCGCGATCCCATGGGAATTCGTCCTTTGGTGGTCGGCAAGCTCAATCATGCCAACGACAGCGGCCAGCCTGTTCATATCGCCGCTTCGGAGACCTGCGCGCTGGACATTGTCAATGCACGCTACTTAGCCGATGTCCGCCCCGGCGAGATGTTGGTGGCTGAGCGTGGCAAGGACGACTGGCGATCGCTGGAAATTGCGCCGATCCGCGCGCGCCCTCGCACCTGCGCGTTCGAGTATCTCTACTTTGCGCGGCCTGACTCCGTGGTGGACGGCATCAGCGTCTATAATGCGCGCAAAAGCATGGGTCGCCAGTTGGCGCGCGAAACCATGGACAATGTGGAGGTGGACATAGTCGTGCCCGTGCCCGACTCTGGCATGCCCGCGGCCATGGGGTTTGCCGAGGAAAGCCAATTGCCCATGGAGTTGGGGATCATTCGCAGCCACTCGGTGGGTCGCAGCTTTATTCTGGCCGACCAAGCCACCAGGGCGCACAAAGTGCGCCTCAAGCACAGCGCCAATAGCGCTGTTCTCAAGGGCAAACGCGTGTTGTTGGTCGATGATTCCATTGTCCGCGGCACCACATCGCGCAAGATTGTCGAGATCGTCCGCCAGGCCGGCGCGGTGGAGGTGCATTTCCGCTCTGCCAGCCCGCGGATCATGTATGACGATTTTTACGGCATCGAACTGAGCGACGAGCACACGCTGTTCGCGCGTGAGGGCCGTCCCTACGAGGAGATGGTCAATGAATTGGGGGTCGATAGCCTCGGATTCTTGTCACTCGACGGGCTATATGAAGGCATTGTCGGGGAGCCAAAAAATTCAGAGGTTCCTCAGTTGTGCGACCATTATTTTACACGCGATTATCCCACCCGTCGAGTGGACCACGACGCAGCCCGCCTCGGCAGGCGCTCACAATTATCTCTGCTTAAGGACGCCTGAGCGACGTGACTGGTCCAGGACCACTTACCGGCCGGCGATATGTCATCACCGGCGCATCCCGCGGCTTGGGCGCAGCCATTGCTCGATGCGCTGGAGCTGAAGGCGCGCATGTGATCGCGATGGCGCGCACCCAAGCGGGCCTGGAAGAACTGGACGACGCGATCCAGAAAAGCGGCGGCCCGCCCGCCACGCTGGTACCGCTCGATCTGCGCGACGGCGCGGCGCTCGATCGCCTTGGTCCGTCCCTTGCTGATCGTTTTGAGGTGATTGACGGCTTTGTCCACGCGGCAGGCAGTCATCACGGGCTCGCGCCGTTGTGGGATGTGACTCCCATCACTTTTGATACAGATTTCACAGTCAATGTGGTGGCCGGCCACCGACTCATTCGCGCGCTGCATCCGCTCCTGGCCAAGTCGGACTCTGCCAACGCCGTGTTTGTGACTGACGCCACGCCGCCAGACCCGCCAGCGTATTGGGGCTCATACGCCGCGGCAAAAGCGGCGCTTGAGGCGCTGGCCAGCGCGTACGCCGCCGAAGCGCGTCCAGCGGGCGTGCGCGTGCGCGTGTTCGACCCAGGCCCCATGGGCACGCGTCTGCGCACCCGGGCCTTTCCCGGCGAAAGTCCCGATCAATCGCGCCCGCCCGACCTGCCCGCCAAATGGCTGGTGGATCACCTGGCCGCTGTTCAGATTGAGGACACAAAAGACATCCGCTTGGTTTATCGGGACTTTGATCCCGACACGTAAGGGTTCGAGCCCGCGCGCACATTCAATCGGATTGGTGCGCCGCCCAGATCAAACGCTTCGCGAATGCCGCTGATCAAATAGCGCTTGTAGGATTCGGGCATGTGCTCAGCGCGACTGGCGATCAGCACGAAGGTGGGCGGGCGGCTCTTGGTTTGCGCCATATAGCGCGGCTTAATCCGCCGGCCATTGACCGCTGGCGGCGGGTTGCGACTTACAGCTTCGGCCAGCCAATCATTGAGATCGCGGGTTTTCACCTTTGCGCTCCAGTCGGTGTGCAGCGCCATGATGGTTGGCATGATCCGATCCAGTCCCTCACCGGTCAGCCCGGACACAGTGATGATCGGCGCGGCGGCGGCTTGTGCGTCCAGGCGTGAAATCCGATAACGGATTTCCTTTAAGAGCTCTTGGCGGTCATTGACCAAATCCCACTTGGTGACAACGAACACGAGCCCCCGCCCTTCGCGGATCACCAAGTCTGCCAGTCTCATGTCCTGGGTTTCCAAGGCGTTTTCGGGATCCATGACCAGCAACACCACTTCGGCAAACCGCACAGCGCGCGTGGTGTCGGCGGTGGAGAGTCGCTCAACTGGATCCACGACTTTGGATTTCTTGCGCAATCCTGCAGTGTCATGGAGGCGCACCGCGCGCCCCTCCCAACTCCACTGGACGGGCACAGCATCACGCGTCAGGCCAGGCTCGGGGCCCGTGATCAGACGCTCATCGCCGATCAGAGCATTGATCAGGGTGGATTTGCCTGCATTGGGCCGGCCAATCACGGCCAGCCGCAGCGGTGCGCCCTCTGCCTCGGCGGCCTCATCGGACTTGTCACTGTTGGGCAACGCGTCGCGCAGCGCAGCGATCAGATCAGCGACCCCATCTCCATGCTCGGCTGACATGGGGACAGGCTCGCCAAAGCCCAATGAATAGCTTTCAAGAATGCCGTCATCGCCTGCGAGGCCTTCGCATTTATTGGCCACAAGCAACACAGGTTTGCCCGCCCGGCGCAACGCGTCAGCGAACACACGATCGGCTCCGGTAATCCCAGCGCGCGCATCGATCACGAACACATTGAGATCCGCCGACTGCAAGGCCCGGTCGGCTTGTGCGCGCATCCGGCGCTGAATGCTGTCCGCCGGCGCCTCTTCGAGCCCTGCGGTGTCCACTAGGATGAGATCCAGCCCGCCCACCTTCGCGCGCGCCTCGCGTCGATCACGCGTGACCCCAGGCCGGTCATGAACAATGGCCAGCTTCTTTCCCGCCAAGCGGTTAAACAGGGTGGACTTACCCACATTGGGCCGCCCCACAATGGCAACAGTGGACGTCAGTGCGCCAGCGCCTCCTCGCGCATCGGCTGATCAGCGAAACGCTGTTAACTCGCCATCGTCATTCAACACATACATCGTGTTGTTTGCCACCACGGGGGGAATAAAGCTGGGCCCGCCAAGACCGTATGACTCGATCTTCTCACCGTTGTTGACGTTAAACGAGTACAAACGGCCTTCCGAATTGGTCAGATAAAGGCGTCCGCCCGCCAGCACAGGGCCAGACCAAGAAATTTTGCCTTTGCGTTTTTTGTCATTCTCATAGAGCGGCAATTGGTTGATCCAATGGACGCGACCATTAAAGCGCGACAGGCAAATCAGCTCCGCGTCCGTGGTCACCAAGAACAAATACCCACCAACGACCCAGGGGCGATGAATGCCGCCAGCAGGCTGGGTCCATATCCGCTCGCCGGTGCGCAAATCTAATGCAGCCAACACGCCTGAGTGGCTAACCGCATAGACCACATCACCTGCAATGACAGGACTGCCTGCAATATCGTTAAGGGCGCTTAGCGGCGTGGTGCGGACAGAAGAGGTCAGGGCCTCGGACCAAAGAGGGCGACCATTGTCGGTGCGCAAGGCCACAACTTCACCTGAAGCGAACGGCGCCACAACCACATCGCCGGAAACCGCCGGTGTTGAAGCGGTCAAGATGCGCGCCGGCTCAGCCAAGCTTTGGTAGGTCCATAAGACGTCGCCATCGTCTGTGGACAGCGCGAACAGCTCATTGTCCACACTGACAGCGAACACGCGCCCGTCCGCGACCGTGGGCGGAGCATGCATGGGCGCCGACACGGTTGTGCGCCAAATCTCATCGCCGCTTTCAGTATCCAAAGCGGCCACCACCCCAAACCCCGCAGTCACGTAGAGAACGCCGTCCGTCACTGCGATGCCGCCCACGCGCGCGGTTCGGTCGCGCCGGGCTTCCGCGCGAATGCGCTCGCGCCAAAGTCGTTTACCGCTTTCCTCGTCATAGGCTGAAATCACGCCTTTGGAATCGAGCGCGAACAGACGCCCATCCTCAATGATCGGCGGCGCGGAAATCCGGCGATCACTGTTCGATCCCGAACCAATATTTCGCCGCCAGTCACGATCGATTTCCTCGGCCAATGCAGGGTGAGCCAAGACATGATTGGGCAATCCGCCTTCCATACGCCAGAAACGATTTGGCGCCGACGAGGGCAAATTGATGTCAGACAGAGCCAGATCGGGATCGACTTCAAGTGATTGCTCGAAGTTCAGAAACGATACCCGGCGGTCCGCCTCTGACTGCTCATCGCCACCATCCTCGCCGTCAAATGGATTGAGCGCGCACGCCGCAGCGAACGACGCCAGCATGACTACGCCCAATACTGAGCGGGCAAAACGCTTTTGGATCATTGCTTCTCCTCGCCGCCAGTTGCGTCCAAAGCCGCAGACTCAGCGCCAGATTCACGATTACGATAGGCCGCGTTTTGCGCGGCGGCCTGTTTGGTGTGGGGCCCCAATAGTGTTCGCGCCAAAGCGGCCGCTTCGCTCGCGCGTTGGCGCAAGCCCGGCGGAACCGCGCCGCGAGTGAGCCGCTCATACATCTCTGCGGCCTCCTCATAGCGGCCCGCCTCAAGCGCCTTGGCCGCGAGCATCTCCTCAGCCAACAATTGGTAGGGTGAGCTGTCATCGGTCATGAGGGTATAAAGTTGGCTTTCCGCTTCGCTGTAAGGTAGACCATCGAGCCGCACATACAGCGCCTTTAATTGGGCCGCGCCAGCGTAAAACTCGTCATTCGACTCCGCGGCGGCGTCGCCCAGAATATTGCCAACCGCAAAAAAATCACGCCCTTCGCTGAGGGCAAGTTGGGCCAATTGCTGCTTTGCCAACACGCGATAAGCCTGGCCGCCATTCTCGGCCAGCTGCTCGAAACGCGTGCGCGCAGCCTCCACATTCCCATTTTCTAAGCTCGACAGCGCCAGCGTGTAGATCTCGCCATCAGCTTCCGCAGCGCTTTCTTGACGCTCCGAGAAAGCGCTAAACAGGGCGACGCCCAAAACAATTGCGATCATGGCGCCAATCAACAGAGGCGCATATTTGCGGACCTGCTCGCGCTGTTTTTCTTCAGCCAGTTCTCGGTCGACGACATCAAAAATGTCAGCCATGTATCAAACGAACTCCAATTCGATGTTGCCGCGACGGTAGTCGCGCGTGCCCCGGGAGGCAACGATTTCGCGCGTGCTGATTCAGCCTTCGCTGGCAAGCGTCGCAGGTTTTCCATACACATTGTCATCGCCAGGGAAAGTCCGGGCTTTGACTTCAGCGGCGTAATTTTCAGCCGCCTCAGCAATCAGCTTACGCAAATCTGCCCGGGTTTTGACAAATTTTGGCGCCCAATCGAACAAGCCTAACATGTCATGCGTGACCAGAACCTGACCGTCACATTGCGCCGAAGCGCCAATTCCAATGGTTGGGGCGTCAACCGCACCGGTTACATCGCGCGCCAGCGGCTCAGCGACGCCTTCCACCACAATCGCAAAGGCCCCTGCCCGATCGACCGCGCGAGCATCGGCCATGATCTGGGCCTTGCTGGCTTCGTTCTTGCCTTGCGTCTTGAATCCGCCAAGGGTCAAAATCGACTGCGGGCGCAACCCAACATGACCCATCACCGGAATGCCCCGCTCCACCAAATAGGCCACCGTCGGCGCCATGTGTTCGCCGGTTTCCAGCTTCACGGCCTGCGCGCCCGTTTCCATCAGCACGCGTGATGCATTGCGGAATGCCTGTTCGCGACTTTCCTCAAATGACCCGAACGGCATGTCGATCACCACAAGCGCCTGTTGTGCGCTGCGCATCACCGCTTGGCCGTGCAAAATCATCATCTCAAGCGTCACACCGACCGTGGAGGGCAGGCCATGCACCACCATGCCCACTGAATCTCCCACCAAAAGCACATCGCAATGGGGATCCAAAAGCCCCGCCATGGGCGCGTCGTATGCGGTGAGGCAGACCAAAGGGGTCGCCCCCTTCGCCTTGGCGATGTCGAGCACCGACTTGCGCTGTATTTTATTTTGAGCAGACATGACCGCCTGATACGCATTGCTCGCCCTCACGGCAAGCAAAGAGCGCACGGTTCAAACGGCCACGCGCCGGCCTTCAAGACGAGACGCCACGGCGGCGGCGAGCTCGCGATCGGCGGGAGCAAGATCAAACTTAAAGAGGCGTTCCCGGCGCACCCACGCGATCTCGTCGTGTTCTCGCGCTTCAATCACTCCGTCCCATTGCCGGCACGCGAATAGCAGCAGCGTGATGTTGTCCTGGTGCGGGCATACAAAGGCAAAAGGCTCAAGGCAGGAAGGGCAAGGATCAACACCCAGTTCTTCAAACAATTCACGAGCCAGCGCTGCTTGGGGTGTTTCCCCTGCTTCCACCTTACCGCCAGGAAACTCCCACAGGCCGCCATGGCGTTTGTGGGCGGGGCGCTTAGCAATCAATACCCGCCCGTCCACATCCAGCAATACGCCCGCCACGACCAGAAGCGTCATCCATCCGTCCTATTGCGAGGACCGCACGCCTGCTGACCGCGTGATCTCAGCATTGGATTGCAGCACATCGGTGAGCTTGTCCAATTCTTGATATGTGAGAAAACGAACCAGGTCGGGCCGCATTTCTTCAAAAGTGGGCGGTTCTTCGGCGCGCCGATCCTCGACTTTAATCACATGCCAGCCCAATTCGCTTTCAAACGGTTCGGAAATCGCGCCCACTGGCGTGTCAAACGCCACCGCCTCGATTTCAGGAATAATGATCTCCCCGCGTGCGAAATACCCCAAATCACCGCCCTCAAAGCGTGTTGCGTCATCGGTGGAGTGCTGCAACGCCAACTGGGCAAACTCGTCCGAGCCCTCACGCGCCATTTGCGCAATTAACGTCGCCTCCTCGGGGGTTTCCGAAACGATGTGGCGCACACGCACCTCATCGCCAAGCGGACGCAGCTTGACCTGTTCATCGAACAGTGTGCGCAGCGCGTCTTCAGTGACCGCGTCGTCAATCACCGTTTCCACAATAATATTGTACAAAATCAGCTCTCGCGCGGAGGCGATCCGCCGACGGGCTTCTTGGGTCTCGTGCAAATCGCGACGGCGCGCTTCAAGAGCGAAAATGCGCCGTTGAATGAGTTCATCCAAGACTTCAGCGAAGAGCTGCCCATCGGGATCGAGCGGGTCCGCCGCCTCCACAAGCCCCTGCGCGATGGCCTCGCGTTTGACATCAGAATCATAGATCGGCGTGCCGTTCACTTCAGCGACCACGGCGTCGCCAATGCGGGCAATGGCCGGTCCGAACGGATCTGAAGGATCTCCGCCCTGGCCGCAGCCGGCTGCAAACATCAATGCAGCCAATGACATTACTGCGCCGATATGGCGGTACATCCTTCGCTTTGACATAGTCGCAATTTCCCTCATGATGGTCGAAGGGTGCGCGGTTTGATTGCATGACCGGCCGCGTGCGCACATTGACAGTGCCGATACGGCTCCTTAAGTCACGCGCGCTAACGTGTCGAGCCGCGTTGCGCGGGCGTTGCACTCTTCTCAGCAGAGTTTCACTTTGCGATCCGGGTGTGTGCGCCGCTTTTGTAAACACCGTTAAGGGCCCACGAATGCTCAAGATTGCACGCAAACTGATTGGTTCTTCCAACGAACGTCGGGTCTCCAAATACCAGCCACGCGTGCAGCGCATTAACGCACTCGAGCCAGAATACAGCGCACTCACTGACGGAGAGCTGCGCGGTAAAACTGTAGAATTTCGTGAAAGACTGCGCGAAGGAGCCACACTCGACCTGTTGCTTGAGCCGGCTTTCGCCGCCGTTCGCGAAGCGGCCAAACGCACATTGGGCCAGCGCCACTATGATGTTCAGCTCGTAGGCGGCATGGTTCTTCACGACGGTGACATTTCTGAAATGCGCACCGGTGAAGGTAAGACACTGGTTGCGACACTCGCTGTGTATTTGAATGCGCTGACCGGCAAGGGCGTTCATGTGGTCACCGTTAACGACTACCTTGCCCGGCGCGACGCGGAATGGATGGGCCGCATTTACAAGTTTTTGGGTCTGAATGTGGGCGTGATCGTTCACGGACTGACCGACGCGGAACGCAAGACCGCCTACTCAGCCGACGTCACTTACGGCACGAACAATGAATTCGGCTTCGACTATCTGCGCGACAATATGAAGTACTCGCTCGCGGATATGTCCCAACGCGGGCATCATTTTGCGATTGTCGATGAGGTGGACTCCATTCTCATCGATGAGGCGCGCACCCCATTAATCATCTCTGGCCCCACCGACGATCGCTCGGACTTTTATCGCACTATCGACAAACTGATTCCGCTGCTCGACGAAGAAGACTACGATATTGACGAAAAACAGCGGTCTGTGGCGCTGAGCGAAGAGGGCAATGAGCACATTGAGCAACTCCTGCTCGAACACGAGTTGATCGAAGATGGCGGACTATACGACGTCGCTAACGTATCGATTGTCCACCACCTCAACCAAGCCCTGCGCGCCCACAAATTGTTCAAACGCGACAGAGACTACATCGTACGCAAGGATCAGGTGATCTTGATCGATGAGTTCACCGGGCGGATGATGGAAGGCCGCCGTTTGTCGGAAGGCCTCCACCAAGCCATTGAAGCCAAAGAGGATGTGACGGTACAGCCGGAAAATGTGACGCTAGCGTCCATTACCTTCCAGAACTATTTCCGGCTTTACGACAAACTCGCAGGCATGACTGGCACCGCGTCCACCGAGGCCTCGGAGTTCCAGGACATTTACGGCTTGGACGTGGTCACCGTTCCCACCAACCGGGAAATCCAACGCATTGACGACGACGATGTGGTCTACCGCACGGCGGCGGAAAAAAACAAAGCGATTTTGGAAGAGATCATTGAGCGCAATAAGAGTGGCCAGCCAATGCTGGTGGGCACCGCCTCAATTGAGAAATCCGAGGAACTTTCAGCGCTTTTGAAGAAAGCCCGCGTCAAACACCAAGTGCTCAATGCGCGTTATCACGAGCAAGAAGCACAAATCATTGCTCAAGCCGGCCATACCGGCGCGGTAACCATCGCCACCAACATGGCTGGTCGTGGCACCGACATCCAGCTCGGCGGCAATGTGGACATGCGCATCGACCAATGGATCGCCGCCCAAGAACAAAAGCGCGGCGAACGTCCCGACGAAGACGCCATTGCCGCTCAACGCACACAGATCGAGCGGGAGATCGAAGACGACAGACAAAGGGCGCTGGCGGCTGGCGGACTTTATGTCATTGGCTCAGAACGTCATGAAAGCCGTCGGATTGACAACCAGTTACGTGGCCGATCCGGTCGGCAAGGCGATCCGGGCCGTTCAAAATTCTTCGTGTCTGTGGAAGACGATTTGATGCGTATTTTTGCGCCCGAGCGCATGAACGCCATCATGAAAACCCTGGGCATGAAAGAGGGCGAGGCCATCGTCCACCCTTGGATGTCCAAGGCGTTGGAGACCGCACAAAAGCGCGTGGAACAGCGTAACTTTGAGATGCGCAAGAACGTGCTGAAGTATGACGATGTCACCAACAATCAGCGTAAAGCTATCTTTGAACAGCGCATTGAGTTTATGAGCGCTGACGACGTGTCCGAAGTGATCCGCGACATGCGCCATGAATTGGTGCAGGAGATCGTCGCCCGCCACGTGCCGCCCAAGGCCTATGCCGACCAGTGGAACATCAAAGAATTAAGCGAGGATGCGCACGCCATCTTGGACATCTCGCCACCGATCCAAGACTGGGCCGATGAGGACGGCATCGCCGACGAAGAGATTTGCGAACGCCTGATCAAGGCCGCCGACGCCGCCTATGCCGAAAAAGTGGTGAATGTGGGCGGTGACAATCTGCGCAAAATCGAAAAACAGATCTTACTGCAAACCATCGATCTACATTGGCGCGAGCATTTGCAGCACTTGGACCATCTGCGCTCGGTGATCCACCTGCGCAGCTATGGCCAACGCGACCCGCTCAATGAATTCAAAACCGAGGCGTTCTCGCTGTTCGAAAAACTATTGTCCGGTCTGCGCGAAGACGTGACGCGAATAGTGATGACGTTGCGCATTCAACAGGCTCCGCCCCCGCCGCGGCCGCTTGAGGGCGCCATTGCCACACGCGCGCCCATGAGCGGCATGATTGGTGGGCGGCCAACTGGTCCGGTTGGGCAGGATCGAGAAACGGGAAGCGGCCAATCGATCCTCAGCTCACCAGGTCCAGCACTCGGTGGCGGCATCCAGTCGGATATACAGCCGCCACGTCGCCCTGCACCGTCGCACTATCGGTCACCGGCGGCGCCCGAGCGCGACCCGAACAATCCTGAAACTTGGGGCCGGGTGGGCCGAAATGAGACCTGCCCATGCGGCTCAGGTCGCAAGTACAAACACTGCCACGGCGCCGTCACCATCCAAGCTTAGCACCCTTGGGTTTCGCGTGGCGCGGTGCAACAAAACTGTGTTAGGTTGCCGCAATCTGGGGTCGGGGCGGGTCAAAGTACGGCATGAAACCACTCATTTGCGTCAGTGCGACACTGCTTTTGGGCGTGACGGCTACCGGCCCCGCTCACGCTGACTTCAAGCGCAAACTCGCCGCTGAAATTGAATCCAGCTATATTTTTCGTGGCTTGCAACGCGCTGAAATTGCAGGACTTTATTCCGCCGAACTCGAGCTCGGTGACTTTTACATCAAGGGCTTGCGCGTTGAACCGTTGGGCGCAGACGAAGAAGAGTTCAACGTGGAAACGCGGTTCACCGGCGGATGGCGCCCCACCTTTGGCAGCAAAAGATTCACCTGGGACTTTGGCGGACAAACCTTTCGGTTGGCCAATGACGTCACTGACGATGTCGACCACCGTTTTGAGGCGTTTGCCGGCGTGGAAATGTACGCCCCGCTCAACCCGGCCGTGCACGTCTATTATGACACTGAGGACGAGATTTTCACCACCGAAGCTGGGCTTTTTCATTATCAGGCGCTCCCGCTCAGCTTGAGCTTGCAGTCGTCATTCGACGCCGGCCTCGTGACGCCTCTGGACAATGACTTTGAGGACTACGCCTACTTCCAAGGCCGCGCGGACATTGTGCGCTCATTCCTGTTTGGCATAGAAGCCTATGCCGGCGTGCGCGGCGTTCTCAACACCGAGGACGAATTTTTGGAGGACAACCCCGAGATCTGGTTTGGCGGCGGAGCCAGCTGGACGTTTTAGCCAACCGATCGACGCTAGGCGGGCAATAGCCCTTTCCGACCAATGTCAAAAAAGCGTTGGCGGCGCAGCGCAATCCGTTCGTCCGCGCCAAGCGGTTCAAGCTCATCAAGCGCGTTTTCCACCATTTCCCCCACGGCTGCGATCACGGTCTCCGCATGGCGGTGCGCTCCGCCCACGGGCTCGGGGATGACGTCATCGACCACATTGAGTTCTTTCAAATCGGCTGCGCCGATTTTCATGGCGATGGCCGCATCCTTAGCCTTGGCTTGATCGCGCCAGAGAATTGAGGCGCACCCCTCCGGAGAAATGACGGAATAGACCGAGTGCTCCAGGATAAAAACCCGGTCACCGGACGCGATCGCCACCGCTCCGCCAGAACCACCCTCACCGGTGACCACGGTCACCAAGGGCGTTTTGAGCGAAAGGCATCGATCGGTGGACCGCGCAATGGCCTCCGCTTGACCGCGCTCTTCGGCGCCGACTCCCGGATAGGCGCCCGGCGTGTCAACGAAGGTCAGCACGGGCAAGCCGAACCGCTCGGCGATATCCATCAAACGTACGGCTTTGCGATACCCTTCCGGACGCGCCATGCCGAAATTGTGGTGCAGTCGGCTTTCGGTATCGCGCCCTTTTTCGTGACCGATCGCGACAACCGAGCGTCCGCGAAATCGTCCAATTCCACCAACAATGGCGGCGTCTTCCCCAAACCGACGATCGCCTGCCAATGGCGTAAAATCGGTGATCAGCGCGGCGCAATAGTCCGTGAAATGAGGACGGTCAGGATGGCGAGCAACGAGGGTTTTCTGCCAGGCGTCCAGTTTGGCGTAAGTGGCCTTCAGTTGTTCTGAAGCCTTTTCTTGAAGTCGGGTGACCTCTTCTTCCACATCCACGCCGTCCTCATTATCGGCGCTCAAGGCCTTGAGCTCGCCAATCTTACGTTCGAGCTCTGCAATAGGACGTTCGAAATCGAGATATTGCGGAGTGCTATCAGCCATGAGTCGTTCAATTCATTGGGAATTTTGGCGCGAGTTTGGCTGGACAATACGAGGACTGATCGAATTCAACAAGCATGGAACGCGGTTAATGGCTACTTCTTGACAGCGGATGGGCGATTTCCACGGTTTGTCTCAACCGTTCTTCGAGAACGTGCGCGTAAATTTGGGTTGTGGATAAGTCAGCATGTCCAAGCAAAGCTTGAACGACTCGCAAATCTGCTCCGTTACTTAACAGATGTGTTGCGAACGCATGGCGCAGCACATGAGGGGAAACTTGCTCTGGGGCAAGGCCGGCCAATCCAGCCAATTCCTTTAATTCACGGGCAAATGCTTCGCGCGTGAGATGACCGGTGCGACTGTCAGCGGGAAACAAGAACTGCAAGCCGCGAGAGCGCCGCTCCCCGTCAGCGGCGGCGAACTCCTCTTGAAATGGCGCATAGGCCGCGATGGCTTCAAGCGCCGACGGGGTCAACGGAATCAGGCGTTCCCGGCCGCCTTTGCCCTTGATCAGCAGGGTGCGTTCACGCGGGCGTTTCGCGCTGGCCGGCAGGCTCACCAATTCGCTGACCCGCAATCCCGCTGCATACAACAGCTCCAATAAGCAGCGCCGCCGGGCGCCGCGCGGCCCAGCACCTTCGGCGGCTGCGGCGAACAATCGGTCGACTTCGTCTTCCGAAAGCAGCTTTGGCAAAGGACGCTGTCTTTTGGGTCCGCGAAGCTTCTCCGCGGGATTGTCGGTGCGACGGTCATCGTCGAGTGCAAAAGCATAGAATTGTTTGAGTGCAGACAATCGACGCGCACTGGTGCTGGCCGCCAGGCCGTCATCAACTAAGCTCAGCAAATAGCTTTCCAAATCCTGACGGGTCGCCGTGATCAGCCTTAGGCCATCACCAGTGAGCGCGCGGGCCGCATGGTTCAAATCACGCCGATAGGCGTCGAGCGTATGGTGCGAGGCGCCCCGCTCGGCGCTCAGCATTTCCAAAAACGCCTCAATGGCCAATTCGTCAGGTGTCGCCATCAGAATCGAACGTGCGCAGATCAATGGCCTGCCGACGCAGCGCCGCCAATGCTTCCACAGCCGCGGCTTGGGCGTGTTCATCAAGGCTGAACCGCCACAGGACCCGTATGGCGCGTGCAAACGCGATCGTGTTTTCGGCTTTGGATGAGTCCATCAGTTGGGCGGCGTGAATGGCCGCTTCCGCCAGCACCCCAGCATCGGCAGCCGCATCCATGGCGATCAGCGCGCCGCGCGCTTGGGCCGTCAATTCAGGCGAGGTTCTCGCGCCAGCGGCGGACGCTATCCGCAACCACCCCTCATTCTCAGCGCCAAGAGCATGGAGCACCATTGTGGCGCGCTGGGCAATGGCGCGTTCGTTGGGATTTTGGGCGGCAGCAAGCACCGATCGAGCGACCTCCGACTTTGCCGCTGCATCGGAGGCGGGGTCCACGGCAACAATCATGGCGTCAAGCAAGGCTTGCGACAGTCTCGAATTGGCCGGATCAGCGCCGCCAGCGCTTGCGCCCAGATTGTTGGGCCCCGTGCGCGCGTCACGCCACTTGCGGGCAGTCGCCGGATCACCAGCCAAGGCGGCTGCTTCGGCAAACAATGGAGCGTAACTTCCCGTCTGAGCAGACGGCGGGGCGTCCCGGAGCACAGCCCCAAGATAACGAGCGATCACCGGCAAGGCGCCGTCAGTTTGCGCCAGCTGCAGCGCGGCGGCTAAGGCGTCGGCCTTGGTCTCGGGGACCTGCGCGGTCAATGCGGCCTTGATCATTAACGCCTTCGCGCGGACGTCATCTTCGGACAATCCGGCTTGCATGATCTCCTGTGCCGAGCGGACGTCAGACCCCAGTGCTGCGGAAAACGCCTGACCAAGCTCATCGAGCGTGATGGCGTAGCGCAGTGCCGAAATCTCCGCCGCAGCCAACCGAACTTCGCCGGAAACATCCGGATTTCTGGCCAACGCGGTTGCAGCAGGCGGGGAGAGGGACCGCGCCGTATCAGGGCCAATGTCTTTTTCTGATTGCAAAGCCAGAACCAGTTCGAGGGCGTCGCGTGGCGGTTGTTGGTCGCCAAATGTCGGCGCGTTCGTAGCCGCCGCCAGCCAATAACTGAACGCGGCGTCGACATTATTGGCGCCCTGGCGACGCGCCACATCGAGCGTCAGTTCGGCGGCTGCGCCTTCGCCGGCCAAAGCAAAGCACACCGAGCGCACCCGCGCCCAAAATCCGGGGTCGTCCTGCGTCTGGAGCTCGTTGGCGGTGCGACATGCGCCCACGGCGTCATCGGCGAGAAACCGCGTGATCACATCAAGTCGAGCAAAATTGGGATCGGACGGCGCCGCTGTGCTCAGGGCCAAAAGTCCACTCGCCCCGTCCACATGGCCAGCGTTCAGCATGGCGGAAATACGCGCCAAAGTCACGGCGTTGGACGCGTCTCCGCCTGGCGCCTCCGCACCAGACATCACCACAACGCGCAAAAGGTTTGCGGCCGCTGGGCTGAACAACCGGTCCGGCGCGCCACGGAGCGTTGCGACAGCGGTATCGGCGTCCACGCCTTGCCACATCGTGGGTCTAAGCGCGTCGGATTCATCAGGCAGGACGGAGTTGGCAAAACTATCACCGCTTAAATCGCGGCCTTGAATTTGCGCACTGGCTGGCGCTGTGACCGCGGCCACAACTAAGCCGACCGCTATGATTTTATCGAGGAAGGTCAAGATCCACCTCCACTTCAGCGCTATGGGGCTCCGGCGCCAACGTTTCGGCCACCCGCAGCAAATAAATGCACAGGCCAATGGCGCCGGCGGCGACCAAGGCCAGGAAAATCAGGAAATTGCGCGGCCCCCCGCTTTGACGTTTACGATACCTCGATCTCATGCCTGCACCTTCTGTTCGCGCAACGGCAAAATTGCGACCCCTTCGAACCTGTCATGCTGTAACGTATTTTGACAGGGAAACAAAAGACCGCAGCGCCGTGACTTGCTGCACGCCGCGTGCGGTCGTATGAGCGAAGGCATGAGCGTCCACGCACAGACGTCACATAATGGCCGTCGACGTCGGCGGCGAACGCAGTTGAAGGTGGCCCGTCCCATTGTCCTCATCGGGCTGATGGGTGCCGGTAAAACCACGGTCGGACGACGTTTGGCGTCACGGCTGCAACTGGATTTTGTCGATTCCGATGAAGAAATCGAACGCGCTGCCGGACGGTCTGTGTCGGACATTTTCGAATCGTTTGGCGAAGCTGAATTCCGTCATGGCGAGCGCCGCGTGATCGAACGCTTACTCAAAAACGGTCCATTGGTTCTCGCCACGGGCGGCGGCGCCTTCCTGGACGAAACCACGCGCGCATTGATCAAACGCGATGCAGTGTCAGTGTGGCTCAAGGCCGACCTTGAAGTATTGGTGAACCGGACGTCTCGTCGGGACACGCGTCCACTATTGCGCACCGATGATCCCCAAAAGGTCTTATCCAAACTCATGAATGAACGCCATCCCATCTATGCCGAGGCCGATATTAAGGTGAACAGCGCCCATCATCCCCATGATCGCACCGTAAAGGCGATCATGAACGCGTTGGCCGACTGCCGAAGTCTTTCGGTTCCGCATCAGAAATCATGAGTTCCACCATGACGCCCAACACCTCAGTGGAACCGGTGACGGTTCCCGTCGCGCTCGGCGATCGCAGCTATGATGTTTGTGTGGGCGTGGGGCTGTTGTCCTCAGCTGCTGAACGTTTGGCGCGGCTGGTCCAGCGCGATCGCGCCCTCATCGTCACCGACGAGACGGTCGCCGGACTGCATCTGGCTGAGCTGGAACGCTCCCTCGCCGCCCAGAACATCAAGGGCCTACCCATCGTGTCACCCCAAGGTGAAACGGCGAAGTCCTGGCTCAATCTGGAGCGGTTGGTTGAAAAACTCTTGTCATTAGATATCGAGCGCTCAGAGCCTATTCTGGCGTTGGGCGGAGGCGTTGTGGGAGATTTGGCCGGCTTTGCGGCAGCCATTATCAAGCGCGGAACACCCTTTGTGCAGTTGCCCACCACCCTTCTTGCACAAGTGGATTCCTCGGTTGGCGGTAAGACAGCGATCAACACACGCGCCGGGAAAAACCTGGTTGGCGCATTCCATCAACCCTCTCTGGTGCTTGCCGACATTGGTGTGCTCCACACCTTGCCTGATCGCGAACGACGCGCAGGCCTTGCTGAAATCATCAAAATCGCCGTCATGCGCGATGGTGAGTTTTTCGCCTGGTTGGAGGCGAACGCAGACTGTCTGCTTGCCGGCGACACGGTCGCCACCCAAACCGCAGTGGCGCGCGCAGTGGCGTTAAAAGCTGAAATTGTGGCCGCCGATGAGCGTGAATCGGGCGTGCGCGCTTTACTGAATTTCGGCCACACCTTCGGCCACGCGTTTGAGGCTGAGGCTGCTGCTGGTGCGGGCCTATCGCATGGCTACGCCGTTGCGGCGGGCATGGCCATGGCCAGCGAGTTTGCGGCGCGGCATTACGGATATAGCAGGCGCGATCACACGCGGCTGATTGCTCTGTTGGAGCAGATGAAATTACCAGTGGGCCCAGCCGAGCTCAATGGTGCGCCGTTCCAACCCAGAGGCATTTTGGCGCGCATGGCCAATGACAAAAAGGTGGCTCAGGGCCAGCTCCGCCTGGTATTGCCTCAAGCGATCGGTCATGGCGCACTTGTCGCGTTGGACCATACTGATGATTTAGAACTGTTCTTGGAGGACTGGCTCTCGCCGCGCGCCACTATGGCTGCGGATGCGCCGCGCGAACATGGCTGAGTTACTGCTCATCCCCATTATTCTCGGGCTTTTGGTGCTTTCTGGGTTCTTTTCCGGATCGGAGACGGCCCTGACCGCCGCATCGCGCGCGCGCCTGCACGCGCTCGGCAAGGACGGCGATGTCGGCGCCCAACGTGTATCACGTCTGCGCGATGACCCAGAACATCTCATCGGCGCAATTTTGCTGGGCAATAATGTGGTCAATATTTTTGCTTCATTGCTGGCCGGTCGCGCGGTGGAGCAAATGATCCCCGGCCCACTGGGGCTGGCGGCCGCCACGTTCATCATGACGTTTATGGTGCTGGTGTTTGCAGAGGTGCTCCCCAAAACTTACGCCATCACAAACGCTGATCGGATGGCGGTGGCTGTATCGGGCCCGATCACAATTGTGGTCAAGCTCTTCAGCCCGTTTGTGGTGGCGGTGCAGGCCATAGTCAGCGGCACGCTGCGCATGGTCGGCGTCAAGCCGGGCGACAGCCCGCTGAGCTTTCATGAGGAAATTCGCGGCGCCATCGATTTTCATACCGACGAAGAAGCTGGGCATGCGCCAGACAAGTTGATGCTTGGCGGCATTCTCGACTTACGCGACCTCACGGTGGGCGATGTGATGGTGCACCGCAAATCCATCGAGACCATCGACGCTGATCAACCCGCCTCCGATGTGATCAAACAGGCGCTTGATAGTCGTCACACGCGGATACCGCTTTGGCGACAGGATCCGGAAAACATCGTCGGTGTGTTGCACGCCAAGGATTTATCGCGCGCCATTGGCGCTTGCCATGGCGACATGTCTCAAGTGAACATCGATGAAGTGGCGCGTGAGACTTGGTTTGTGCCTGAAACCACGAGCCTGTTTGAGCAACTGAACGCCTTTCGCGCTAAGCGCGAGCACTTTGCGATGGTTGTGGATGAATATGGCGCGCTCATGGGCCTGGTGACTCTCGAAGATATTCTTGAGGAGATTGTCGGTGAGATCGAAGACGAGCACGACGAACCGCTTGAAGGGCTGGAAAAAGAAAAGGACGGCGCTTTGATCGTGGCGGGGTCGGTGCCCATCCGCGACCTCAATCGGGAGCTGAATTGGAACTTGCCGGACGACGAGGCCGTCACCATCGCGGGATTGGTGATTCATGAGGCTCAGACCATTCCCGATGTGGGCCAAAAATTTGCATTCTTCAACAGACGGTTTGAAGTCCTTGAGCGTGAACGCAACCAAATCACCAAGCTGCGCGTGCGCGTCATTCCGGAGGTCTGAGTTGTGAGCGACACGACGTTTGACGCCGACCTTTTGATCATCGGGGCCGGGTTTGCTGGGCTGGCCGCCGCGCGCGCCGCCGCGCTGCGCGGACTTCGCGTTGTGGTGGCCGACGCCAAACCGCAGGTGGGCGCGCGTCTCCACACAACCGGCATTTTGGTCAAAGAAGCCCAAGACGTCTTGGACGCGCCAGCCCACCTCACCCGGCGGATTGAAAAAGTGCGCCTCTACGGCCCGTCGCGCAAACCTGTCGATATCACCGCTAAAGACGGGTATTTTCTCACCACGGACACAGCCGGCGTGCTGCGTTGGATGGCGGATGAGGCCGAGCGCGCCGGCGTATACATTCGCACACGCGCCCGCTTTCTTGGTGGCGAGGTCAACGCCGGGGGCGTGCGCGCCAACCTGGCCGGAGACTCTCTTCACGCGCGTTGGGTTTTCGGCGCTGACGGCGCGCGATCCACTGTGGCAAAAAGTTTCGGCTTGGGGCGCAACACCCGTCTCCTTTTGGGCCTGGAACGCGAATATGCCGCTTGGGGCGACCTTGATCCGGAGTATCTCCATTGCACGCTCGATAGCCGTATGGCGCCGGGGTATCTGGGCTGGGCCTGTGTGGGCCCGCAGGTCTGCCAAGTGGGTTTGGCCGTAAGCCATGGCCGCAAACCGCAACTCACGCCGTTTGCCAATGAGATCACGTCCCGATTTGGCCTTGATCCCAACGACGTGGTCGAGCGGCGCTCCGGCCCCATCCCGTGCGGCGGCGTGGTCAAGAATTGGGCGATGAATCGCGTGACCCTAATTGGGGATGCGGCAGGCTGGGTCTCACCGCTAACAGCCGGCGGCATCCGCTTGGCGCTAGAGCTTGGCCGTCGCGCAGGTCAGGCCGCCGCTGATCATATGTTGGGATCAGCGCCCGCCCCGCACGTGGCGCTGCAACCGCATTTACCAAAGTTTGGGGTCAAAACGGCCATGCGATGGATGGCTGACCAAGCCCCAGCGAACACCGCGCTAAACCTGGCGTTAGACACGCCATTGTTTCGCATGGCGGCGCGGCGGATATATTTCCACCACGGCGAACGCCGCGGCCCATCGTCTGTGAACCGCCAAGACGACGAGTGGGTCGAACAAACGCGGTGAAACGGCGCGTGGGTTCGGTTTGGGAGGCAGCAATGAATACATGGGTTGTCGGTCTGAGCATCGTGATCGTGTCGGCGTGCACATCCGCACCGTTGACGCCCGCCACTTCTGATGGACCACGCCGTGGCGACGCGGCCCACACGATCCAAGAAGGCGCGTCTGATGTGATTATCCCGGCTTTGGCCGTCTTTGCGCCTTATCTCGGCAAAACCTATCGCGGGGTGAGCACCGCGCCTGAATTCGAATCCGAGGATGACCTGGTCTTCTGGAGCGCCGCGCTGGGCGGCAAGGCGGTGCGCGCCACCCATGCGTTGGCCGACGGCTCTTATGGCGGCGAGTCGCTGTTTTATGCGGATCAAAACGGAGTGATCCGCGGCGTTTATGTGGGCAATGTGGGCTTTCACACGACTGCTGAAGTGACCCCAACTGACGACGGCGGCTGGGCGAGCATCGGCGCGTTCTCGCCAAACATGCCGTTTCGCACCGCCCGGCAAACTGTCACACCAGTGCGTGACGGCTTTGTGGTCACAAGCGCCTTGGTCACAGAATCTGGAGAAGTCCAGCCGGGGCCCAGTTTTCGGTTCGTGGAGGACCGCGACGCGTACGTCACCTTTCAATCACTTGGCGCAACCAGCAATTAGCCACCCTCGCCTGGAGCGCGCGCAGTGATGCTCAGCGCGTGTAGCCCACTCGAAAACTCCCCTTTCAGGGCGGCGTTGATGGCCCGATGACGTTGCAGTTTGCTCATGGCGCTAAACGCCTCGCTCACAATTGTGATCGAAAAGTGTGTTTCACCTTCCGGACGGGCGCCCATATGCCCCTGATGTCGTCCGCTATCGTCGCGCACATCAAGAACCGTCGGGGAAAATTCCTCGTATAACTGATCTCTAATGCGTTCTAAGCGTGAGGGGTAAGGCGTTGTCATAATTCGCCACTTGAATCGTCGCCGAGGCCTTGTCAAGGCTTGTTCGGCGGGCCAACGCCGATCAATGTGAAGCCATGTCGTACGGATTTGAATATAAACCGCGGTTCGTGGATATCCGCATCAAGCCCCCAAAGGGCGAGGATGTTCCGCATGCCGACGACAAGCGCCAATGCGACTGGGCCTCGTGTCCATCTGAGGGCGTATGCCGCGCCCCCAAGGGACCGGACAAGCTGCAGGACTTTTATTTTTTCTGCCCATCGCACGCCGCCGAATACAACAAGAATTGGAACTTTTTCGCCGAGATGAGCGAAACAGAAGTCGCCGCCTTTCAAAAGGCGGATACGCTCGGTCATCGCCCAACTTGGAAAATGGGCTCAGGGGCGCGACTGCGAGATGCCGCGACACGGACTAAAAGCAGCTGGGCGCGCGGTTTCGCAGATCCGTTCGGCTTATTTGGCCAAGGCGGAGAACGCGCCAAACCTGACGCGCGCGAGCGCAAATTGGGCCGCTTGGAGAAACGCGCATTGGACACACTCGGTTTGCCGCGCGACGCGGACGAAAAGACGGTCAGGGCGCGCTACACTGAACTGGTAAAACAGTACCACCCCGACATGAATGGCGGCGACCGCACCAGCGAACAACGTCTGCAAGGCGTCATTGAAGCCTACCAAATGCTGAAAAAGGCAGGTATGGCCTAGGGCAAGATGGAGTCCGCGGCGGCTGGTGGTTTCACCCTATCCGCGTTTCAGTTAGGCTCGCAGTGTTTGTGGCTAGGGGATGGTGTCATGGTTGGGGTGTTCCGCATTTTTTCCCGTGCGTCTCGCAGGGCAAAGGTTGGCCGACCAGCGGGAGGCACAGCAAAGAAGATTGCAGGCGGCGCCGCGTCAGAAGTGCTCGGCAACACGTTGGCTAATGAGGAACGACCAGAGGCGACTCTGGAAGTCGGCCGATCCGCGGACATCGTCAATGCCGATGGCGCTCTCGCCACTCAAGCTCACCCTTCGGAACTTGATCATGTGGCCGACAACCGTCGGACCTTGATGTTCCGTCACATGCCTCAACCGCGCCTGCGCGAACAGGTGGCGTCCGAACTCCAAATGTCGGAAGCGCAAAGCTACGCTGACCAATTTCGTAAGTTTTATTCCACTCCGCTTGAAATGTTTCCGCGAGACGATTGGTTCTACGAAGATCACGAGAAAGATTTCGTGCGTCGTGCTCTCGGAGTGTCGACACGCAAGACCGAACTCGACGACAGCGAGACGTCAATTGATCATACATTCTATCACAAACTCGAAGAGTACCGTCGGATCACCAATGACAATACACGGAAATTTCTTCTTATCTTGTGTCCCGAAATTCTTTTGATGATTTTATTGGCTGGCGCCATTTGGTCAATTACGCCTTATGCCGATCTCAGTATAGTCCCAATTCCAAGTACGTGGTTAGTGTTAGGGGGCATGACCTTAGTTGGGTTCGCATTACAATTATTCTTTTACTATGTCTCTTTCGACAACCAGCAAACGCGCAACACACTTGGCGTGAACACGTACATCACCAACAAGTTCGCGCGTGTCACGCATAATTTCCAAGAGGCCAAGCGTCACGCGCTTAACATCGAGCGGTCTATGCGCATGAGGGACAGCGACAAACTCAAAGAAGAGGCGGGCATGTGGACGCTGGCCTATAATTGGTTGGGCATGCGTTTGATCTTCTGTGGCATGCTGATCCGCAACACAACGTTCCAGATCTCGCGGAACACTTCGTTTTATAAGTTTGGCGGGCAGATTGTGTGCATTGCATTGACGGTCGGCACAATTCTCTTGGCCGTTCAATTCTTCCCCATATCGGCAAGCGAAGTCAGCATGCTGGCGATCGAGTTGTCGGCAACGGCATTGGTCTACATCATCGCCACGTACTATATGTTTGCCGGTGATCCGTTTTCGCTGTTCCGAAATAGCCTTAACGCCGATCAGTGGGCGACCTACAACACGATTGGCGTACCCGGATCGATTGCGCAGCATGTGGGTGAGGATAAACTTCAGATCATCACCTTCCGCGACCGCAATCGGATGGAATCAGGCGACTAGCCCGATCGCAGGCCCAAAACGCTCAGGACGGCGCGGCTTGCGCTGCACCAGTGCTTTGGGCCAGGGTCGCAAATGGCAATGACCTGGAGGGATACTTGACCAGTCAAGCTAGTGAAACCGAGTTTGCGCTCGATGCGCCAGATGTGACCGTGTCGGCAAAACAGACGTTTGGCATCGACAGCGACATCCAAGCGCCCGCGTTTTCCAAGCCCAATGCCTACACCCCGCCGGTCGACGAGAGTTATCGATTTAACCCTGAAACGACGAAAGCGATTTTGGCCGGTTTCACGCACAATCGCCGCGTGATGATTCAGGGCTATCACGGCACTGGCAAATCCAGTCACATCGAACAGGTCGCCGCGCGACTCAACTGGCCATTGGTGCGTGTGAACTTGGACAGCCATGTGAGCCGAATCGACCTGGTGGGTAAGGACGCCATTGTTTTAAAGGACGGAAAGCAGGTCACTGAGTTCAAGGAAGGCTTGCTGCCCTGGGCGCTGCAACGCCCTGTGGCTGTCGTCTTTGATGAGTACGACGCCGGCCGCCCCGATGTCATGTTTGTGATCCAAAGAGTGCTAGAGGCCGACGGTCGACTGACGCTGCTTGATCAAAATTCGGTGCTGACGCCCCATCCCTATTTCCGCCTGTTCGCCACCACAAACACAGTGGGCCTCGGCGACGCCACGGGTCTTTACCACGGGACTCAACAGATTAACCAAGGTCAAATGGACCGATGGTCGGTTGTCGCCACGCTGAACTATCTGGCCCACGAAGAAGAAGAGGCCATCGTCCTGGCCAAGGCGCCGCATTACGACACCGATGAAGGTCGTTCGATCATTTCGTCCATGGTGCGTGTGGCGGATATGACCCGCAACGCCTTCGTCAATGGGGATATCTCAACGGTAATGAGTCCGCGCACCGTGATTATGTGGGCGGAGAACGCGGAAATTTTCGGCGATTTGGGCGATGCGTTTCGCCTGACATTTCTCAACAAGTGCGACGAACTTGAGCGGCCCGTGATCGCCGAGTTTTATCAGCGCGCCTTTGGCAAGGATTTGCCGGAGGCCGCACCGCAAATCAAAGTCGCCTGATCGATTTATCCTTGCGCCGGCGTGGCGCAGCGGCCGGTTCGGCTTTAAATGACTGGTATGGCTGATTCACCCGAAGACACATTTAAGACTGCCGTAGCCGCCACCGTTCGCGCATTGGCGGGAAAAGGGCCGGTCGATGTGCGATTCGGCGGGGAAAGCGCCATGCTGCGGTCCGACGGCGTCGTGCTCCAAGCTCCGCCGCGACGTTTGGTCGGTGATCAATTGGCCCAAGCGCGCGGCCAGGCTGACGCGCTCGCCCTCAGGCTTGCTCACCACGATGTTCGCGCGCACAGCGCTCATCGTCCCGAAGCCCGCCGCGCGCGCGAGGTTTACGATGCCGCCGAACAAGCGCGCGTGGAGAGTTTGGGCGCAAATGCTTTGTCGGGTGTGGCGGACAACTTGGACGCAGCATTGCACGATCGCTGCGATCGACGCGGCTATACGCGCTTGCAGGACCGCCAGGACGCACCGCTGGACGATGCCGTGGCGTTTTTGCTGCGCGAACGTTTGACCGGGCGGCCATTGCCTGAAGCTGCACAAGGCATTGCCGATTTGTGGCGCGAGGTGGTGGAGCAAAAAGCCGGCAAAAGCATGGATCGACTGGCCGATCTCACTCATAATCAGGCCGCTTTCGCTGACGCCATGCGCGCTGTGCTGACCGATCTGGAGCTGGTGGACGACGGTGTCGCAGATGACGCTGATGAGCAACAAACCGACGAGCAAGACGAGGACGATGCTCCCGACAGCAACAGCGAGGAGCCGCCCGAACAAAACGATGAAACTGACAGCTCCCGCGACCAACAAACCGACTCAGGCGAAGACGAACGCAGCGCGGACCTTGCCCTAGAAGACGCCTTTGCCGAAGACGACGCCTCGGATTTGGAGGATAGCGGCGAGCTTGACAGCGCCACCATGGAAGCCGCCGGCCCGCTGCCTCGCCCTCGCCGGAACATGCCCGAAACAGCCACAAGCTACAAAGTCTTCACCAGCGACTATGACGAAGTGATCGACGCAGGTGATCTGTGTGAGCCTGAAGAATTAGACCGCTTGCGCGCTTATCTGGATCAACAATTGCGGCCGCTGGAAAAGGTGGTGGCGCGTTTGGCGAACAAACTTCAGCGCAAACTTCTGGCCAAACAGGCCCGCGGCTGGGTGTTCGATCTCGAAGAGGGCGTCCTGGACACAGCGCGTCTGTCGCGCATCGTGGTGGATCCCACAAGCCCATTGTCGTTCAAGGAAGAGACCGAAGCGCCGTTCCGCGACACGGTGGTAACCCTGCTTTTGGACAATTCAGGCTCCATGCGCGGCCGACCGATTCTGGTGGCGGCCGTGTGCGCGGATATCCTGGCGCGCACATTGGAACGCTGCGGGGTCAAGGTCGAAATCCTCGGTTTCACAACCCGCGCTTGGAAAGGCGGGCGCGCCCGCGAAGCCTGGCTGAAAAACGGCCGTCCCGCCGAGCCGGGCCGCCTGAACGATTTGCGCCATATCTTCTACAACAACGCCGACACTCCCTATCGGCGCGCGCGCAACTCGCTCAATCCGCGGTCGCTTTTGCGTTTGGGGTCAGTCACGATCAAATCGCCGCACCATCGCGCGGCTGTGCGAGGGCGGCGCGCGCACGTCAAGTGGCGATGTATCTGACCCATGTGGCCTTCGGTTTAACGATGGCCCGGACGGCGGCGGCGTTTGGTCGCGATCGGTCCACAGCCGCGCACGCGTGCCGGCTCATCGAGGATGAACGGGACGACGCTACGTTTGACGCCCGGCTGGATGCGTTGGAGACGCTTTTACGGGACGCCGAGGCGCTGGAAAGTTTGGGGAGCGCGGCGTGAGCGCAGCGGAACCAGGGGCGCGGGCGCGTGCGGCGTTAAGGCGGCCGGGCGCGGTCCTGGTCGCCGAGGGGCGTCTGTGGCGGGTCTATCCCGAGGGTGATCAAAGGCGGCGCTCGACGGCGACGCTTGAGGCGGACGTCGCCGCGGCCTGGGTTCGCGCAGGCGTTCTCGAACCCGCCGGCGGCTCGCGGCGTTGGCGGTTAAGCGGGCAGGCGGACGCGAGACGGCCTGCGCCGGTCGCCGGGCGGAACAGCGCCAGCTTGGAGGATCCGCTGGCGCGACTTTCGCGTCTGACCGCCAATGGGGCGCGCTGGGTTTCAGCCGATGAAATCGCAAGCGCCGAGCGGTTGCGGGCCGCCGCGCGCCGATCGGAGGCCTCCGCACCCTTGGTGGCGGATTGGCGGGGAGCCCCGAAGTCCCAGGCGCCGCGACAGCCCGGATTGGCCGGGGCGGAACGCGCCGTTATGGCGCGCGGGCAGGCTCGCGCCGCGCTTCAGGCGGTGGGGCCGGAATTGGCCCCGATCTTAGAGGCGGCATGTGTTCGCGAACACGGATTAGAGGCGATCGAAGCGGCGTGGGGCTGGCCTCGGCGGTCGGCGAAAGTGGTCCTCAAGCTCGCATTGGCGCGTCTGGAGACGTTTTACCGCCACGCCGCCGCGCCGGAGCGGGATTGGGAGCCGATTGACGGCTGAGCTGAGCCGCTTTTGTTTAATCCGAGCCAAGAAGCGGCTTTAAGCCTTGAGTTTATCGCGTTTTCCAACTGCAAAACCGCAAACGCTGTTGCTGAAAACGCGTTAGGCCGCCGCACCCGCTTGGGCGTCCAGCGCGTCTTGGCGAATGCGTTGGGTCATGGCGCGAAAGCCATTGGAGCGTTGGGGCGAAAGATGCTCGGCCAAGCCAATGCGGGAAAACACCTCCACCGGGTCGACACTCAAGATTTCATCCGACCGGCGATTGGAAAACAAGCCAATCAGCACCGCCGCCAAGCCGCGCACGATATGGGCGTCGCTGTCCCCGCGGAACACCAACCGGTCGTCGTCGCGTTCGCTGACCAACCAAACTTGGCTCACGCAGCCTTTGACCTTGTTCGTCTCCGAACGGTCTTCCGGCTTTAGCGGCTC
>CAZWVH010000003.1:0-27941 GCA_964636945.1 uncultured Caulobacterales bacterium
AGGCCTGGTCAACGCCGTGCATGATGTGTCCGATGGCGGCATCGCGGTCGCCGCGGCGGAAATGGTTTTGGCGAGTGGGGTTGGGTATCAGATCGACTATGGCGACGTCGCGGGAGATCTCGGCAATCTCTTTGGAGAAGATCAAGCGCGCTACATTGTGGCGATCGATGCCGAAAACGACGATGAAGAGACCATCGCGGATATAGCGAATAGAGCTAACGTTTTCGTCGTTTCACCTGACGCCGACTTTGAGGGTGCGTCGATCGTTCTGGACCGCCATAAGCAGGGCCGAGGCCCCTTTGCGATCCCCCTCTCCACCTTACGCGAAGCGCATGAGGGCTGGCTGCCGGGGCTGATGTCCCGCGCGTAGGGCTGCTCACGGGCGAACCTGTTCGGCCGGACCCGCCGTGTTGGCCACGATATTCTGGCGACGATATTCTGGAGACGATATTCGCCGGGTCCACGTCGCCGTTTAACCACCGCCCAAATTCGGAAAACTGTTCGACACGTCATCGCCCGCAACGTCCCGTCCACCAAAAGGAGCCATTTTATGCCCACCATTGTCCTGTTTGGCGACAGCATCATTGACAACGCCGCCTATGTGGATGTCGGCGATCCCGATGTCACCGCCCAAATCAAGGCGGCGCTGCCCGGTTGGACCGTGGTGCGCCGCGCCGTGGATGGCGACGTCACCAGCGATGTCGTCAATCAGGCCGCCGCTCACACAGGACCCGCCGACGCGGTATTCCTCAGCGTGGGCGGGAATGACGCATTGGGCGCTGAGCATTTGCTCCATGACGCCGCGCCGCGTCCTTTCATCGAACATCTAAATCTCTTGCACGACATCGGTGAAGACTTTCGCGTCAAGTATCGGGCGGCTTTGAGTGCAGTACTTAAATTCACACGACATGTCATAGTCGCGACAATTTACAACCCCAGCATGGAAAGGGATGAACAATACCTGCAGAAGCCCATGCAGGCAGCGCTGCATATCTTTAATGACATCATTCAACGCGAGGCGTTGGCACTCAATTGCACGATTATGGAATTGCGCACCCTATTCGACCGGACTGAAGACTACGCCAATCCTATAGAACCCAGCGCCAAAGGCGGCGCGAAGATCGCCGCCCGCGTGGCGGCCTTCGCGAACGCGCGTTAGGCGTCAACCGCGTTGCTCAATGAATTGCGCCAATGTGACGGCGGGACAATCTCCGGGCCGATCCCGATCGCCGAGGTCTGAGAAAAATCGCTTGCGTGGTACGGCGGCCGGATCATCGTCCAAACAATCAATCCACGCATAATCTGCTTTGTGGATATTGCCTTGCACATCCTTGTTAAAGTCGCGGTTCACACCGGGGCTATAGTTGATGTGCAAAAGACCGTTGGTTGTTTCGGGATTGTAGGTGGCGGGATCGACCAATGTCCCGGTGTCCATGTCGACAATAGAAAACGCTTCAGGGTCGACAACGAGCTTTTTGTGGAACGTCAGAGCTTGAGCGCAATGACCGTCATAGGCGGGCGCATAGCGCTCAGGATCAGCGGCGAAACGATCGCGGTTTTCCGCTGAAGCAAACCAGAATGGCGCCCCGTTGTATTCAGCGACAAATTCCGATGAGCCCTCGGTGGGCTCGAACGTCGTGTGATACGCCACGACGTCATAGCCAAAATTGGCGACACCGTTTTCGTCCACAAACTGGGGTCCGGCTTGCGCCGTCGCGGCCATGGCCATTGAGCAAGCCGTCGTCAATCCAAATGTCCGAAGCATAAGTCCTCCCTTCAGCGCCGAGGACCACAGTGTCGGGTAACCGGTGATGACGTTCAAATCACGAGGTCGAGACGCGAGGGTCAATCGTGGCGCAATCAATCGCCATCGGCGATAATCCGGGCCCCGGTTACAGCCCACGGGCTCATGGTTTCTTCGGCCCGTTCACGATCATCAGCCGCCATGCGGTCATAGTCATACACAATCCACAATGGACCAAATGCGGCGTCGCCAAACCGCTCGCCATCCAGTCGCGTGGCCATCATCGCCCGATGCGCCTTGAGATCGCTCAGAGCGACTTGGACCTGATAGCCATCGCGCGCAGTGAAAATGATGTCATTCGCCTGAGGTCGAGACTTTGCCAATACCGTGTGTACCAGCGGACCCTGGAACGTCACTCGCGACGGGGTCCAGCGGGTGGTCGTCGTAATTGAGTGCTGGGGCAAGGACTCGAGTTGATCAAAGTCCAACGCCAACGCCTCGCCCATATTACTGGCGCCAATTGCGCCTGAAATCGTCAGCACCGCATCGCCGCTGGGCGCTTCGGGCGGGGCGGCTTGGGTGCAGCCCATCACCAGCAGCAATAACCACACGGCGGACAATCGCTTTGCGCGGTCCCTAATCGCGTCAAATCCATGCAACTTATACTTGCAGTGCATCAGCGTGTATCCTAACAAGATGGTCAGGGATAGCGTTGGGAATTGTTCAATACGAAGTCGGCGAATGTGTAGTAGCATAGACCGAGTGGAGAGCGCATCCAAAGCGCAGTCAAAACAGGGAGGCGACCATGCCAATGCCCGCTGGGACTTTGCAGCAACTGTTGCAGGATGCATTTCCGAACGGGGATATCACGCTCACTGACCTCGCTGGCGATGATAACCATTGGCAGGCGGAAATTGTGGACGAAGCCTTTCGCGGCAAAACGCGCGTTGCGCAACATCAGATGGTCTATTCTGCACTCAAGGGCGCTATGGACGGTGCGGATGGAGATCTGCACGCGCTGGTTCTCAAAACGCGGGCGCCGCTGTGATCAGAAGATGGTCGGACACCATGGCATACCGCACTTTGGTTAGGGAAACCGTTTCATGACAACCGGGTATCGGATTCCCCATCTCACCAAAGGCTTGGGCTTTGGAGTCTCCGGCCCGCACGCCACGAGACTCACAACGCCTGCACAGACTAAGACGCTCATCCAGCAGGCGTTCGCCAGCGGTGTGCGTGTGTTTGACACCGCGCCCTTCTATGGCGGCGGTGAGGCGGAGCGGCGGCTCGGGGCCGCGTTGGCTGACTTGCCGCGCGAAAAAGTGTTTGTGGCAACCAAAGCCGGCACATCCTGGCTTGCTGGACGGGCGTTCAAGGACTTTTCACCCGCCACTGTGTTGCAGAGCCTCGATCGAAGCTTGACCCGAATGGGGCTCGACTATGTGGACGCCCTGTTTTTGCACGGGCCAGACCCCAGCGCGCTGACCGACGAACTCTTGTCCGCTCTTATCGCCGCAAGGGAGACCGGCCGTGTCCATCATCTCGGCGTGTGTGGCCGCGGACCCGAACTGGATGCAGCCTTTGCCACCGGGATGTTCGACTTGGTGATGGCGCCTTCGCGGCTTGACCAAAGCTTGGAGCATGAAGGCCGGATCAGCCAATGGCGCTGGGCGGGCAAACCCGTCATTGGTTTTGAAACATTGGCGCCAGCGAACACCGGCCGGCGCGCGCCGCGCACTCCGGCTGACTTTTGGGCGCTGGCCCGCGCGGCAAAGACCGGAGCTTTGAGCCAGCCCCGGTCTGCAACCCTTTCAGACTGCCTGTCTTGGGCGGCGGGACCTGACGGTCCGGATGTGACCATTGTCATGACCACACGCGCCAAACATCTCACCGAGAATGCACGTGAGTTTCGTCATGCGCTTGACGGGAGCGCGGCGCCTGCTTAGCTGCCAAGTAACGCGTGCGGCCGCCAGGAGACAGTGATGACCGAACACACCATTCACTCAGAAATCCAATCCATGATCGACGCCAAGCCCGTGGTCTTGTTCATGAAAGGCGTGCCCGAGCTCCCCCAATGTGGATTTTCCGCCAATGTGGCCGCGATCTTAAACCATTTGGGCGTGGATTATGATGCCCATAATGTGCTCGAGCGCGATGAGTTACGCCAAGGCATTAAGGACTTTTCCGACTGGCCGACAATCCCTCAGCTCTACGTCAAGGGTGAGTTTGTGGGCGGCTGCGATATCATTCGCGAAATGTTCGAAACCGGTGAGCTAAGACCATTCCTCCAGGAAAAAGGCGTGTTGGAAGCCGCTTAGGCCCATCGCTCGCAGAATCCAATTGGAGCGGCGCGAGACGTTGATCCTCCAAAAAACATGCTTCCCCGCGTGGCGGACGATAACCTCATGAAGGTTCCGAAAAGCGCCGCTGCACTTTGTTTGGTGGGAGACGCCACCGGTTGACCACCCCATATCTCTTGGAGACCCCAGAATGACCGCGACACGCCAAATCCTTGAACCTGGCCCCGATCATCCCATCACTGTCGAGCCATTTAACGGTCGTGTGATTGTGCGCGCGGGCGGGGGCGATGTGGTGGCGAACACCACCGATGCGCTCGTGCTCAAAGAGGCGAGCTATCCACCAGTGTATTATATTCCACGCGGGGATGTCTCGCGCGCACGATTGGAGGTCTCACAGACCGTCACCTGGTGCCCGTATAAGGGCGAGGCTGCGCACATGAACCACATCGATGATGATGGAACCCGCACTGAAGACGCGGTTTGGAGCTATGTCAGCCCCCATGCCGCCGTGGCGGCCATTGCTGACTATCTGGCGTTCTACCCAGACAAAGTCGAAGCGATTGAAGCAACTCCAGCTTAAGGCTGTGATTGCTGCGCCCCTTACAAACCTGATCCATTGTCTGCCCAGCGCTGCAAACGAGGACGGATCCGGAGAAAGAGGCGATAAACCCGTTCAAGACCCCATAAAATCGGGGGAATTCGCGCAAGCCAGCCCAATGGGCTGAGAAGTGGGATCACGCGCCACATGGCTGCAAACGCCGCGGCGCCATGCAACACATCGCCGTTGGTGTCACGAACGTGAAACCGCGCGAGCAATTCGGCGCGATCGACAGGACATGAAGCCTGGTCGGCTGTGATGGCGTCCACAAACACGATGCGCCGCCGCCAATCCAATTGACGCAGCCCCGCGATTTCCCTTCGACACAAGGGACACGAGCTATCGAACCATACCGTGATAGGTTTCATGCTTTACGAGATAAGATGCTGCACCGCCGCGCCTATGCGACACAGTCGCTCAATCTTCGCTCACCTGGCGCCAACCGGACCGACCCAGCACTTCAAAAGGTCGAAAGCGCGATTTGTAGTCCATCTTTTCGCTGCCCGCGACCCAGTAGCCAAGATAGACAAAGTCTAAGCCCGCATCGCGTGCGCGCGCAATTTGGTCGAGCACCATAAAGGTGCCCAGGCTACGCGCTGACAAATCGGGATCAAAGAATGAGTAAACCAGCGAAAAGCCATCGGCCAATCGATCGGTGATGATGGTCCCGGCCAAGGCGCCATTGGGCGTCAACCGGTACTCAACGATTTGCGTATCAACCGGCGTGTCGCCAGCCATGGCCAGATAGTCCCAAAATTGCATGCCCGCCATGCCGCCATCCTCATGCCGGGCATGCAGATATCGGTCGAGCAGAGCAAACTGTTCTTGGGTGGCGTAGGGAGCCCGCACACGGCGCATTATATCTGCATTGCGCTTCAAAATACGCTTTTGGCTACGAGATGGTGAAAATTTGGCTGTGGGCGTTCGCGCCGACTTGCAGGCGTCGCAAGCGTCGCACGCCGGGCGATAGATGATGTCTTGAGAGCGACGAAAACCCACATGGGTCAATGCGTCATGAACAAGCGTATTATCGCGGCGGTTCAGGTGGGCGAACACCTTGCGCTCACGCTGGCCTGGTAAGTAGGCGCACGCCGTCGGTGCGGTCAAATAAAAGGTCAAATCGTCGGGTTTGACGTGCTTTGTCAATGCGGCGATCCCAAACCAAGCAGGTGCACGATCACACCGCGAGATATTCAACTGCGTGTCGGTCGAATTGACCAGCCCTGTTCGTGTCGATCCGTTGTGGAAACTGCACCGGCTTGCGCGTTGTGCGCAGAAATGTTTTGACCCAGGGCTTATGCTAGCCCGTTAGCCAGAGGAGATTGCATGGCCGATTCCGCGGTCACACCTAACGAGTTGCGCGCTTTGCGGACTGCACTCGGCGCATTTGCCACGGGCGTGACCATTGTGGCGGTGCGATCGGGCGACCAGGGCATCGCCATGACGGTTAATTCATTCACCAGCGTGTCGCTCGATCCGCCCTTGGTCCTTTGGTGCGCCGGCAAAGAGAGTGAGCGGTACCGGAGCTTTATCGATGCCAAGGTATTTGGTGTCAGCATTTTGGCGGCGGATGGCGCTGATCTTGCCATGCGATTTGCCGACAACCCGGTTTTTTCAATGACTGACCCGTTGTTCGAACATCGCCAGAACGGCGCACCGCTGCTCACCAATAGCGTTGCCCGGTTCGACTGCGTCACCCATCGGCAATTTGACGGCGGGGACCACACCATCATCGTTGGTCGGATCGTGCAGTTTGACAGTCCGGACAATGGTCCGGCATTGACCTTCCACCGTGGGCAGTATGGGTCGATTTAGATAGTGCGGCCTCACGCTCAATCGTTGATATGCGGCCGCAATATCAGGATGTTCGCACCAGGAGGAGCACTCTCGGCAACCCATTCGCTGAGCGGCGCCTCACGCGCGCGCACGCCTTGCGGCCAGTCTGTGCGGATGGGGATGTAGTCACCTTGCGCCCATTGCGCGAGAAGATCGTCATAATGAGGCGATGCGGGATGACCGGATTGACCAGGCGCAATAATGTAGAGTGACGCGTCGAGGTCGCTCAGATCATAAATGCCGCGAAACTGCGGACCCGAGATCGCACGGATCTCTCCGTCATTGTATGTATAATAGCCCGCATTGAGCGTTGTGGGATCGCCGCCAAACCGCACTGATCGGCGAAACGCACCGCCAATCATGGGCCAGTCATCGAAGGCCGGGCTGGGAAATACCGCCTGATGAGCGTCTCCCCAAAGCCATGCGCCGGGGTCTTCACCATAGACGTCGAACAGTGTGACCACCGCGTCATCTAAGGCGCGGCCGAGCATGTCATCACAACGTTCGGCTTCGTTGGTGTTCACATCATCGCACCAGGGGGACAATTCGCCATTGATGACGCGATCGATGAACACTCTTCGCGGGGCGTTAAACCGGCGAAAGCCTTGATCGCCGAGCTCATCGGCCCAGATGTGCGCTGGCAGAGCGTGCATCCACAGCGTGAGCAATAGCGCTTCTGGCGAATCCTCGCCCATTATGCCGTCCCAGGAGCGCATGAACTCGGCCAAGGCCTGTCCTTCCGGCGTGGAGGGATTGGCGCGGCCAAGGGCCACCGCAACCCGTTCAGCGAAGATGGAGTGTTGATCCAGTTGAGCGGCGGCGAAACTTTCCACATTGTGCAGCCGCGTCTGAGCCAAGCGCTCTTCGGCTCGGATGGCGCGATAGACCGCGTATTCGCCGGGAATGGCGACCGATTCCTCGAATGGTGTGATGCGGTTATTGGTGGAGGCAATGATCCCCGAGCTGGGATTAATGACGTAGGGCGCCTCACTTGATGGCCAATTGCCAATCCACTCGCCATTGGCGTTGCGGCGTGGGATTCGGCCCACAAACTGATAAGCAATCAGGTCTTCACGCGGCGCATCGCGCACCTGGGAAAGATTGGCGTCAAACACCTCCCCGCGTTCGGCGTAAATCAGATTGATCGCCGGGGACACAAAGGTGCTCGCCGCCTCACGGATTTGGTCATAGGAACGGCCTGTGTTCAGTTGATAGAACAAAGCCATGGGCTGGTTGTCCGGATCGTCAGACGCGGTTTTGAGCACCGCCACCTGGCCAGCCGGAGGGCTCACATTAAAATACTCGACCGGCAACACCGCGTCGCCGCCGACATGTGCTGGCGTCACCGTCAGATTACCGCCAAATCGCACCTTGATCGTTTCAGGATCGGTCTGTGTGACTTGGCCTTCCGGGCGAAACAACAGATCGCCCGCATCAATTTGCGCTGCGGTGATCCCCCATGCGGCGCGTGCATTGCGGCCAACGATCACAAATGGCGACCCCGGCAAGGTTGCGCCCGCCACCTCGCCGGTGGGCAATGACAGCCGCGCCAAATACCACGTGCCCGGCGCGCCAAACCTCAAATGCGGATCATTGGCGAGCATGGGCCGTCCCGAATCGCTAAGCGCCCCACTCACGGCCCACGCATTTGACCCTGGTGTGGGTTGATCGATCCCGCCGACCTCGCCGGGCCCCGATCCGCCAGGCCCCGATCCGCCAGTTGCAGACTGCGCGGAGGGACCTGCACGGCCGGCCGCCACGTCTTCTGACTTGATGGTGGTGGGAGAGTAATCTGGACTGCCGGCAAGAAACTCCGCGATCTGGCGCTCATTGAGCGACAGCTCGGCAAATTCTCGATCGCGATCCAGCGCCGTGCCTGATCCTGAAAGGGTGTTGGCCATGGAGACCCAAACGGCCGCCGTGTCCGCCACGGTCCAAGGTTCAGGCTTGGCGAACAATATCCCATATTCAGCGGGCGTGGCGAACGTATCGCTATCGAGCGCTGCGTTCACGCCAGCGACATAGGCCTCCACCGCTGCTCGGCCGGGACCAACGAGCCGCTCAGCGCCGGTGCGCGCCACGGCGGCGTCGCCTCGCAGCCGCGCACGAGCGTCAAACCGCGTCGCGGCGGAACCGAAGAGTTCGGCCAAGCGGCCATGCACCGAACGTCGGATCAGATCCATCTGAAAGAAGCGATCCTGGGCGTGGGCAAACCCCATCGCAAAATACACTTCGGACTCGGTCTCCCCGAAAATATGCGGCACGCCATACTCGTCGCGCACAATCACCGCATCACCGCTAAGGCCCGGCGCTTCGGCCTCACCCGCAATCTGCGGCGCACTGGATTGGATGCGCCATGTGGTCCACGCGAAATAGCCGCCAACGAGCAGCACAACCACAATTCCCGCCGCCACCACTGTGCGCAGCGACCAGCGTAATATTGCCTTCATGGCATGTCCCCAATTCGCGGCCATGTTTTGCGATTGGGCACCCTACTGCGAACAGACGCCGAGCGCAAAGCGGGCAAGAATGAGGCGCTCAATCGATCCAATCGCGTTTCACGAAAAACGACGCAATGATGAACAGAATGGCGGCAACCACATAGAGCGAGGACCCTATGACAATGGAGTATCGCAACGACTCCTGACCCAATTGTTCGGCCAGACCATCGGATATGGCGCCCAGTGCATAAATGCCGCCGCCAATGCCCAATAGATTGTTGATCAATAGAAAAACCGATGACGCCGTGGCGCGCATATGCGGTTCGACCAGGTGTTGGAACGCGGTGAGGATCGGACCAAGCCACGCCAGGCTTAATGCAACTGGAATCAGCAAGAGAAAGAACGCGACCGTCAGGCTTGGCGAGAGCACGGCAATGACGAACAAGGGCGCTGTGATCAGAAATGCAACCGCAGGAACCCTGGCATAGTTTGCGCGGCTGCGACTGCCCAACAGATCGCCCAACACGCCCCCTAATGCAATGCCCGCAATGCCGCCGATGAGCACGATGGTGCCGAAGAAATATCCTGCAAGAAGCACCAGGTTCGCTCCTTCGGGAACCAACCATGTCGGCGCCCAGAAGAAAAAGTCGCGCAGGCTCTCGCCGTAACTGCGGATGACGAAGCCGGGGATCCAGAAGAAGACGCCATAACCCATCATCGATGATGCAGCCGCGCCCAGACTTAAGAGCAAAAAGCTATTCCACTTCTTCAGAAGGACTTGGGTCACGTTCCAAACAAACCCCAAGTTTGCGCCAATAAACGCCCCCACCGCCACGGTAAAAAGCTGAGCCGGACCAATTTGCAACAGGCCGGAATGGCCAAAAAGGGCAGCAATAATTCCCACAATCAATGCACCGACCGCAGCCAATCCAGCTCCGATCAGCGCGCCAAAGCCGAGCCGCGCCGCCAGATTGGATTGCTCGGGGGCCAGACCCGCCACCGGCGCCGCTTTCCGGCGGGGTTCTTTAACCGTGAACAGAAAGATTGGAGCGACAAGCACGCCCAATATACCCACGCTGATGAACGCGGTGCGCCAGTCAATCAGCGCCGCAACCACGCCCCCAAAAATGATTCCCACCGCCGAGCCGATGGGAATGCCAAACGAATAGATCGCCAGCGCCCTGGCGCGCTGGTTGGCGGGAAAATAGTCCGCAATAAGCGTATATGCCGGGGCCACACCGCCGGCCTCTCCTACGCCCACGCCCACACGGGCAAGAAACAATTGCGTAAAATTGCCAGCCAAGCCGCAAACAGCGGTCATGCCGCTCCAAATCGTCAGAGCCGCCGACATGATCCAGACGCGGTTGACGCGATCTGCGAGCCAGGCAATGGGTACGCCGAGGGTCGAATACAAGACAGCGAAGGCAATGCCACCCATGAGACCCAATTGAGTGTCAGACAAGCCGAGTTCTTCCTGGATCGCCGGGGCGAGAATGCCAATAATCTGTCGATCTAAAAAATTAAACGTATAAACAATGACAAGAATAAATAGCACATAACTACGATATGAAGGCGACGCGCCGCCATCGGTAGCTGGGCTCACACTGGAACTGGCGGCGGCATCACTCATGGACCTGATCCTTCACTGAGAAACTCTCTCACAGCAGCCAAGGTTAGCTCCGCCGCTTCTTCCTGAGGGGCGTGGCCGACGCCCTCAATTACCAGGGAGCACGCGTCGGGGATGGCGTCTGCTATCATGTTGGCTTGCTCGACGGGGAGCATCGGGTCTTCCGCACCCCAGATCACCAATGTCGGGGCTGTGATCCGCGCGAGATCAGCACGAGGGTCAGGCAAGGCGAATTCAAACAAATGATCCACAAACGCCTGACCATTGCCCTCGCGCCGCATCAAGGCGTAGATCTCGTCCATGCGCTCATCGCTCAATGCATCGGGATCAGCGAATAGCCCGCGATACATGCCCGCGACAACGGGCTTGGGCGCGGAACGCATGAGGGCTTTGACCACAAAATTGACCGGGGCGGGATCGTCCCCCACCTCACCAAACGGAAATGCCCCCGCATCGACCAGGATCAAGCGGGTCACTCGGTCTGGAGAGGCTGCCGCGAAACGCCACGCCACAGTGCCGCCAAGCGAGTTGCCTGCGATGGCGGCGCGTTCAATGCTCAGTGAATCCAGTACCTGTTCAAGAAACACGCTTCGCTCTTCAGGGCTGTAGCGTTGTTGAGCATCAGGACCGGTCAATCCGTGCCCGAGCAAATCGTAGCGAACAACCCGATAGTCCGATTTCAACGCATCAGCCCACACATCCCACGTTTCCAAGCTGAGCGTGAAGCCGTGGATCAACACTAGCACTGGCGCATTGGCCGGCCCCTCGGTGCGCACGCGAACCCGAGCGCCGTCGATTTCAACGAACTGATCGCTGCTGGTCACGTACTGGGCTTCAACCGCATCGGCGGCCCGCTCGTGTCCGCCATAAAGCGCCCAGCCAACACAGCCCAATCCAAGCACCGCCAATATGGCGAGCACGAGTAAAACAACGCGCATGGCCACCTCCCCTCAGCGCTCTGATGTCTGGCCTCGTCATTGCTCGCGCGAGGGGCCATGGCGCTTTGAATTGTGCGAGACTGTTGAACCGAAGACTCAGTCGGGCCTGAACGCGGCGCGCTCAGACCCGAACAGAGTGACCGGTTTAGTAACGGAACTCAACGCTCGCCGTCACCGTGCGAGGATTGCCGTAGAACGCGGAGTACGCACTGTCGGCGCCCAGCTGGCTTGGCGTCACGAAGTTGTAGGCCGCAACACGATATTCCTCATCAGAGAGGTTTCGGCCAATCAGACTGAACCGCCAATTGTCGCTAAAGTCCCAAATCACACTGGCGTCGAACAGGTAGTAGTCTTCCGGATCGAGCGCTGGTCCGCCATCGGGGAAGATGGGGTTCACTCCAGCATCAAAGCCTTCATTGGGAACGTTAAACAAATTGTATTCGTCGCGGAACGCCACAGACCCCGTGAAGGTCAAATCACCAAGTGACCCAAGGCCAGCCGTGTAATTGGCGCCCAAACGCCAAGTCAACTCTGGCGTATTTTGGGTCACGAATTGATCAGCAATGTTTTCTTCACCGGAAATGATTTCAGTGATTTCAGCGTCGATGTACCCTAACGTGCCATCAATGCTAAAATCATCGGTCAAGTAGAACACGCCCTCAAGCTCGAGACCTTTATACTCTGACGCGCCAGCGTTAAAGACGGACGACACAAAGGTGTCGTTCACACCATCATTGTCAGAGTCGGCGCCCTGTTGAACGGTGATTTGCTGGTCAGTGTATTCGGCATAGAACGCAGCGGCGTTCAGCAACAAAGCCCCGTCAAGGAAATTCCCCTTGGCGCCAATCTCGTAGCTATCCACGAATTCTGGCCCAAAGCCCTCACGTGACAAGCCCAGCGGATCCAAGTCTTCGCGGGCGCGCGGGTCAAACCCGCCAGCCTTAAAGCCCTCTGAGTAGGACGCATAAAGGCTCAGGTCGTCGGAAGGCCTAAACTGCACCGAGGCGCGCGGCGTGAATTCTTCGTCCGTTCGGGTGAGACCCTCATAACCCGTTTGCGTGACCAAGAAAACCGAGTCCGTATTGCTGGGATCGAACGAACCCGTTCCCAAGCCAAGCCACGCTTCGCGGGTCACATCCGCCGTCGTTTCGTCGCGTGTGAAGCGACCCCCTAATGAAAAGCTCCACTGGTCGTTCAAATCGAACGTGACATCGGCGAAAGCCGCCAGGTTTTCTTTCGTTTGGTCACCGCCCTGGAAGATCGAGAGCCCCAACGAAGACAGGATCACATCGAAGGCTCCCGATGCATTGCCATCGAGATAGTAGATGCCGGCCACGCCTGCCCACCGGTCGGTTTCAAACAAGACTTGCAGCTCTTGGCTGAACTGGTCATCGAAGTAGACGGCGGGAACGTCGAAGTCGGGTTGAGGCAAGGCGTCGAAGTCAATGGGCGTGGCCGTCTCGCCTTCGCGATAGGCCGTGATTGACTTTACGGTGAACACATCGTTGATGTCCCATTCGCCAGTGAATGACACGCCCTGTGTTTCCACAGAGTTTTTGTCGCCAATGCCGGCACGGGTATCGAACACATCTTCCGTGACCTCAAACGTTCCATCGGCGCTGGGCAACAGACGGTGGCCATGCTTGGCGTTTGAGTTGTCCTCGGTGCGATCAGCGGCAAGACGGAAGAACAGGTTTGACGTCGGTGTGAATTCCGCCGAAATCCGCGCAGCTTGAACATCCTTGTTGTAGTGATCAGCGCCGGTGAACAAGTTTTCGCCAAATCCGTCGCGCTGATAATTGGCGAATGCAGCGCCAATCGCAAAGGTGTCACCAATCGGCACTGACCCGGAAATAATCTGGTCGAACTGATTGAATGTGCCCACATTTACCTTGGCGCTCAGAGTCGGAGCGTCTGTATCGAGTTTGCGTGTCACATATTTGATCGCGCCACCAACGGTATTGCGTCCATAGAGCGTGCCCTGCGGCCCGCGTAACACCTCGATCCGCTCGATATCGAAGATATCCAACACAGCGCCTTGCGGGCGGGCGATGAAGACATCGTCAACATAAAGGCCCACGCCCGGCTCAAAGCCCCAAACCGGATCCTGCTGCCCCACGCCGCGGATGAACGAGATCAAGGTCGAGTTCGAACCCCGAGCCACCTCGATCGTGGCGTTCGGCGTGATCTTTTGCAGTGATGTAATGTCCTGCGCACCGATCTCTTCTAGCCGCTGTGCAGAAGCGGCCGTGACGGCAACCGGCGTATCTTGAATGCTCTCTTCCCGACGGCGAGCGGTCACAACGACCACATCGCGGCTTTCACCAGCTTCTTCGTCCTGAGCGAAGGCGGCGGTAGGAACGACGGCCAGCGGCCCCAGTGCAACAGAGGCGAGCAAGGCGCTCGCGATTATACCATTAGGCGTTTTCATGAGAACTCCCCTACTTGTTTAGTTGATTTGCCGTAGTGGTCGCGCCGTTTGCCGGCGCATTAGACAGCGCGGCGCCGCCGCCTAAAATCGCTTCAAACCCATCAGCGAAGAACGCCACCAACAGGTCGTATGCACTGGCCAAATCCCCCGAACGGCACTTGCCATCGGACAGATCATCCATGCGTCCGGTCTCAGCGAAAGTGAGCACCAGTGCGCCAGCGAAAAAGTGATAGCACCAATAATAGCGCTCATCCGACGCCCCCGGCGCGGCCATCCGCAGAGCGGCGATGAATTTACGCACAAAAGGATCAAAGTGATCGCGGAACACGGCCGGCGCCCATTCAGGCGACGTGTTCACCTTGGCCAGAAGTTTAAACCAGTGCTTCCAGCCCGGATCGCCCGATTGAGATCGATCAAGATAGGGCCTTGTGTAAGCAATGATCACATCGCGAAAGCTGGGCCGGCCGCCAGCCTCTTCGATGCACTTTTGCAGTGCAGCCTCTCTTTCGTCCATGAACTCTTGCGCACGCCCAATCAGCGCCTTACACAACAGATCTTCCTTACCGCCAAAGTGATAGTTTACGAGGGCGGCGTCGACATGAGCCATACGCGCAATTTCCCTCATGGTGACGCCGTAATAGCCCCGCTCAGCGAACAGTGCTTCAGCAGCGTCCAATATTCGCGCGCGTGTCTCATCGGCGGAGGCCCGCGCAGTGCGGGCCGCTGAGGCTGTACCTGTGATCGCCACTGGCGATCCTCCCTGTTTTTCTCGCTCTTCAGCGACGCCGCGGCGAGTTTTATACAACGTTGAAAGAATTAGTGCGCCAGTCTGAGGCGTTATGCAAGTGGCTGTTGTGCAACACACGCCATTTTATCGGTGGACACAAAGAAAGACCGCCGCATTCAGCGACGGTCCGGAGGAGGGTTGGGTCCTAGGCTGGCTGTTCAATAGGCCAGCGCCACATCGTTAAGGATAGTTCACGCTCTCTCCCTGGCCAGGGCGTTCCAGTTCGCTGAGAGCTGGGGCGGTTTTGGCCGCGCGCACCAGTTGGATGAATTCGCCGCGATAGTTGAACGGATCCTCGCCCTTGGCCGACTGGGCCAGCGCCATGATCTCGTCATGACCAAAATCGGTGAGGTAAGGCTCACCGCGCACCAGCTGGCCAAAGCCGGCCGCGGCAATGGCGAACCGGGTGGCCTCAGGGGCCTGGTCAAGACCGTCAATCACATCAGCCGTGGTCACCGGACGCTCGATCAGCGTGCTCTCATCACTGTCGGGCAGCTTATAGCGAATGCGCAGATTGGCGAACTCATCACCCAAATCGCCAGCTGGTTCAGGCGATTGAGCATAGCGGCTCTCATCGATCAACCGGCCCTCGCTGCCCGGCGCGGCAATCTCGTAAATGGCCGTCACCTCATGGCCCGCGCCGATCTCGCCGGCGTCGACCGCATCATTGTTAAAGTCTTCGCGGTTCAGCAAGCGCGTCTCATAGCCGATCAAGCGATACTCCGCCACGCGCGCTGGGTTGAACTCCACCTGGATCTTCACATCCTTGGCAATGGGAAACAGCGCGCCTTGCATCTCATCATGCAGCACTTTGCGCGCCTCATTCAGGCTGTCGATATACGCAGCCTGTCCATTGCCCGACTGGGCCAAAGTCTGCATCAGCCGGTCGTTATAATTGCCCCGGCCAAAGCCCAAGACTGACAAAAACACCCCGCTCTCGCGCTTGCGCTCGATGAAGCCTTCCAGGCTCTCATCGTCCACCGTTCCCACATTAAAATCGCCGTCAGTGGCCAAGATCACCCGGTTGAGCGCTTGTGGGTCATAGTTTTGTTCCGCCAGGGCATAAGCCAAACGCAGGCCCTCTCCGCCCGCGGTCGATCCGCCGGCCGACAGCTGATCCAGAGCGGCCAGGATTTTCGATTTATCCGACGCCGGCGTTGGCTCCAGCACCGCCCCGGCCGCGCCGGCATACACCGCAATCGCCACCGTGTCCTCAGGCTCGAGCCCATCAACCAGCATGCGCATGGACTGCTTGAGCAAGGGCAGCTTGTCGGGGCTGTTCATCGAGCCTGACACATCGAGCAAAAACACCAGATTGGCCCGCGGGCGATCCTCTGGCTCAAGGTCATAGCCCTTAATGCCAATATGAATGAGCTGGGTGTGCGCATTCCACGGACTGTCCACCACAGACGCACTCACCCCAAACGGGGCCGTGCGGTCCTGAGGCAGCGGATAGTCGTAATCAAAATAGTTGATCACCTCTTCCACCCGCACCGCATCCTTGGGCGGCAAGGTCCCGTCATTGAGCGCACGGCGCATGAAGGCATACGAGGCCGTGTCCACATCCACCGAAAAGGTCGACACCGGCTCTTCACTCACCAGCTTGACCGGGTTCAGCTCCTCATCGGGAAACCGCTCACGATCAATGTCGCCGGGGACGGGCTGAGGCTGGGCTTGCGCTAGAGACGCGACTGCCGCGAAACCATCAGCTTGCGCACGCGCGCCCGTAACCACCACCCGCTCTGGAGATGCCGACGGTACCGGTGTCGTCTCATACGTGCCGCTACATGCTGACAACCACGCGGCCATGCTGATCCCCACAACGAACTTCATACTCAGGCGTTGTGCCACCACGCGCCCCTCCCATTTTTTGGTAACGTTGAACATGACCCACTATTGATTGGGATAACCAACCTGGCCAGGTCTTTCTCCCTGGCCAGGGCGTTCCAGTTCGCTGAGAGCTGGGGCGGTTTTGGCCGCGCGCACCAGTTGGATGAATTCGCCGCGATAGTTGAACGGATCCTCGCCCTTGGCCGACTGGGCCAGCGCCATGATCTCGTCATGACCAAAATCGGTGAGGTAAGGCTCACCGCGCACCAGCTGGCCAAAGCCGGCCGCGGCAATGGCGAACCGGGTGGCCTCAGGGGCCTGGTCAAGACCGTCAATCACATCAGCCGTGGTCACCGGACGCTCGATCAGCGTGCTCTCATCACTGTCGGGCAGCTTATAGCGAATGCGCAGATTGGCGAACTCATCACCCAAATCGCCAGCTGGTTCAGGCGATTGAGCATAGCGGCTCTCATCGATCAACCGGCCCTCGCTGCCCGGCGCGGCAATCTCGTAAATGGCCGTCACCTCATGGCCCGCGCCGATCTCGCCGGCGTCGACCGCATCATTGTTAAAGTCTTCGCGGTTCAGCAAGCGCGTCTCATAGCCGATCAAGCGATACTCCGCCACGCGCGCTGGGTTGAACTCCACCTGGATCTTCACATCCTTGGCAATGGGAAACAGCGCGCCTTGCATCTCATCATGCAGCACTTTGCGCGCCTCATTCAGGCTGTCGATATACGCAGCCTGTCCATTGCCCGACTGGGCCAAAGTCTGCATCAGCCGGTCGTTATAATTGCCCCGGCCAAAGCCCAAGACTGACAAAAACACCCCGCTCTCGCGCTTGCGCTCGATGAAGCCTTCCAGGCTCTCATCGTCCACCGTTCCCACATTAAAATCGCCGTCAGTGGCCAAGATCACCCGGTTGAGCGCTTGTGGGTCATAGTTTTGTTCCGCCAGGGCATAAGCCAAACGCAGGCCCTCTCCGCCCGCGGTCGATCCGCCGGCCGACAGCTGATCCAGAGCGGCCAGGATTTTCGATTTATCCGACGCCGGCGTTGGCTCCAGCACCGCCCCGGCCGCGCCGGCATACACCGCAATCGCCACCGTGTCCTCAGGCTCGAGCCCATCAACCAGCATGCGCATGGACTGCTTGAGCAAGGGCAGCTTGTCGGGGCTGTTCATCGAGCCTGACACATCGAGCAAAAACACCAGATTGGCCCGCGGGCGATCCTCTGGCTCAAGGTCATAGCCCTTAATGCCAATATGAATGAGCTGGGTGTGCGCATTCCACGGACTGTCCACCACAGACGCACTCACCCCAAACGGGGCCGTGCGGTCCTGAGGCAGCGGATAGTCGTAATCAAAATAGTTGATCACCTCTTCCACCCGCACCGCATCCTTGGGCGGCAAGGTCCCGTCATTGAGCGCACGGCGCATGAAGGCATACGAGGCCGTGTCCACATCCACCGAAAAGGTCGACACCGGCTCTTCACTCACCAGCTTGACCGGGTTCAGCTCCTCATCGGGAAACCGCTCACGATCAATGTCGCCGGGGACGGGCTGGATCGGTCTTTGCGGGGCGGTTTGGATGGCGTTCGGCGCTGCGCCGGTAAAGCCGTTCATCGCCAGCTGCTCACTCGATGGAGCGATGTCGGCCATCATGGTCGACGGATCGCTTTGTCTTTGCAGTTCTTGCAATCGCCTCGTCCGGTCAGCTTGAATTTCGGCGGTTTGCTGAAGCGCCTCCTCGCGTTCTTCGATTGGATCGGGCGCATCGTCTTGTGACGTCTCGGTCGGTGTGGGCGTGGGCGTAACGGTTGCGTCGCCCGTCGGGGTGGGAGCGCCAGGTCCATCATCTGGAGCCTCACCGCAGGCAACGAGCAAAACACCCGCCGCTGCGCTGAGCAGTAGGCGGAAGCGGACGGACTTAATCATGGAGGGCTCCCAGGGCGTTGAGTGTGGCGCGAATTTCACCGATGCTGGCGACCGCGCACGTTTTGTTGAGCACGTTAGCAGTCCGCGCCTGAACCCGTGATGAAACAGTGGGGGCTTGTTCATTTTCCAGGCTCAGTCCACACACGTGTTATGGAATTTTCCGCTCCCCTCATCCCAGCCAAGCTGATCCAACGCTATAAGCGGTTTTTGGCCGACGTCGTGATGCCCGACGGCGAAACGATTACCGTGCATTGTCCAAATTCGGGGGCCATGATGGGCGTCGCGCCGCCGGGCGCGCGATGCTGGGTGTCGCGTTCCGACACCCCCAAGCGAAAGCTTGCCCACACGCTTGAGAACGATGACCTCAACGGCGTCTTGGTCGGGATCAATACGCATCGCCCCAACGCCCTCGCCCGCGAGGCCATCGTCAATGGCGTGATCCCAGAATTGGGCGGATTTGATGCGATCGCGACCGAACGAACCTATCGTCACGGCGAAGACAAAAGTCGTTTTGATCTGGCGTTAGAATCTGCGGACGGGCCATGCACTTTTGTGGAGGTGAAGAATGTGCACTTGTGTCGCACAGCCGGATTGGCCGAGTTTCCCGACAGTGTGACCAGCCGCGGCGCCAAGCATTTGAGCGGCCTGGCCCATGCTATTGAGGCCGGCCATCGAGCGGTGCAACTCTATATCGTGCAACGCAATGATTGCGACGCCTTTTCGATCGCGGACGACATCGACCCGGCCTACGCTAACGCATTGGCGCGCGCCAAGGCGATTGGCGTTGAAGTTATGGCCTATGCCTGTGAGGTGACGCCGAGCGCGATTACTGTGCTGCGGCCACTTGCGTTCGCTGTGCGTCATGAGAACAACTGCTTGCAATCGACTGCCAGTTGACCACATTTTTAGAGATATTACCGGGCTCTACGCATCCAAATTTAAAGGATCGATTGTGCATTTGCTTGATGTTCATCATCGCCACCGACCGCTCGCCCCTGAGGACGCCATAACGTATGGGCCTGATGGCTTTGAGGGTATGCGCAAGGCAGGCCGATTGGCGGCCGAATGCTTGGACATGCTGACCTCCCATGTACAACCGGGCGTCAGCACTGAGCATTTGGACACATTAGCGCGCGAATTTGCCCTTGATCACGGCGCATTGCCCGCATGTCTGTTTTACCGCGGTTACACCCACACCATCTGCACCTCGATTAATCGGGTGGTGTGTCATGGGATTCCTGACGACAAGCCCCTGCGGGAAGGCGATATCGTTAACATCGATGTCACCTTGATTGTTGATGGCTGGCATGGCGACACCAGCCGCATGTATCCGGTTGGCGAAATCAAGCGCGCGGCTCAACGGCTAATCGACATCACCTATGAGTCGATGATGGCGGCTATTGAGATCGTCAGGCCCGGCGTCACCGTGGGCGATATCGGCTATGAAATCGAAACGCGCGCACATGCTGAACGGTTTTCCGTGGTCGAAGATTTCTGTGGCCATGGCCTTGGCCGACGTTTCCATTATCCGCCGAACATTGTCCATCTTGGCCCACGCGGCGAAGGCGCGGTGCTGAAAGAAGGCATGTTCTTTACCGTCGAGCCCATGATCAATTCAGGCGGCTCGGCCACAAGAGTGCTCAAGGATGGCTGGACCGCCGTGACTCGCGACCGAGGATTGTCAGCCCAATTTGAGCATTCAGTTGGCGTCACCAATGACGGCGTGGAGATATTCACGCTCTCTCCTGCTGGCCTGCATCGCCCGCCTTACAAGGTTTAAGCGTTAGCCTGCCCACCGCAATGGCGGGTCTAGAACGTGGTCGGCGTAATCTATCCGCAGAGCGCGCCTGGCGGCGCCGAAGCGTGCTGCTGCTGACCGGTGCAGGATGAGCGCCTTGGCAATCAAAATATCCCCCGCTTCAGCGCAACAGCGCTCAGTCTTTGCATGCCGAACGCGATGATCGATCTGCCCAGACTCAATTCGCCCAAACTCATGCGTTCCCAAGGCAATTTCCAATGGTCCGTTATCAGGCGTTGAAGGATCGAGGTGGACCCGGACAAAGACCATCCGTTCCAACACGCGTATCGGCGGCTCGCAATGCCAAACGCCTTGTTTCCGCGACCAACACCCATACCCCGCTTGGTCACATCTTTCGCGCACCGCGATTACACGATCTTGATGCCAAGGCAGTGACCAATTGTGCGCATCCGATTTGTCGAACGCCACCATTCGGACCGGTCGGACTTTTGGTAAAATGGAGCGAACTATCGTGGTCACAGGCGAGATCAACGCGTCATTAACGGCCAGTCTCTCGCCCGGCTTGCCTTGGAGCGCGATGAGACTGCGCAAGTGAGTCAAATCCGCCTGAGCCAAAGCGGAACGCACCCAGACCCGTCCCTTATCTTCCAAATCTTTTGCCAGCTGCATTCTCAATTCCTGGCGACCTTATGGGAGGCAATGAGCCCGAAAGACAAAGCACAAATTAGGATTGCACGCCAATCCAATTCATGTTTTGTTCACGCCGGTCTAGAACTGGAATGTATGGGGAGACAAACATCAGTGCCCAACGGAGTTACAGACGTCCTGTCCCCTCCCATTCACGACCAGACCAAAGGTCACCGCGCGCGCCTCAAAGAACGGTTTCACAATGGGGGCGCCCAGGCGTTGGCCGACTACGAAATGTTGGAGCTGGTCTTGTTTCGCTCCATTCCCCGCCGGGACGTAAAGCCGCTGGCAAAACAGCTCATCGCCCGCTTTGGGGGCTTCGCGGAGGTCTTGGGCGCCAGTGACGAGCAATTGTTGGAGATGCCCGGAATATCCCACGGCGTCGCTCTCGATTTAAAGGTTGTGCTGGAGGCCGCCCGCCGGCTCTCTCGTGATCGCGTCATGACCAAGCCAGTGCTGTCCAGTTATTCCAAGTTGGTCGAATACTGCCGGGCATTCATGGCGGACGAGGCCAAGGAACAGTTTCGCGTGCTATTTCTTGACCGTCGCAATCGCTTGATTGCTGATGAAGTGATGGGACGTGGATCGATCGCGCATGCTCCTGTGTATCCGCGTGAAGTGGCGCACCGCGCGCTGACCCTGAATGCCTCGGCAATTATTCTCGCCCACAATCACCCGTCCGGCGATCCCACTCCTTCCCAAGCCGATATCGACATGACCGTTCAGATCGCAGACACATTAACGCCACTCGGCATTGTGGTTCATGACCATCTGATCATTGGCCGCGAATGCACGGCGAGCTTTAAGCAATTAGAGCTGCTATAACCCGCGCATTGCGCCGTTTTCCATTCGCCAATTCGAGGAGACCGTCCATGGCCGTTGCGCGCTACACCCGTCCACAGATGGCTCAAATCTGGTCGCAACAGTCAAAGTACGCCATCTGGTTTGAGATCGAGGCCCATGCATGCGACGCAATGGCGGAGCTGGGCGTAATCCCCAAATCTGCGGCCGAAGCGGTATGGACGGCGAAAGGTCACGAGTTTGACGTCGACGCCATTGACGCCATTGACGCCATTGAAGCCGAAGTGCGCCATGACGTGATTGCGTTTCTGACCTACCTTGCGAAAATTGTGGGTCCCGAAGCGCGCTTTGTGCACCAGGGCCTGACCTCCTCGGACGTTCTGGATACGTGCCTGGCGGTGCAACTCACCCGGGCCTCTGACCTGTTGTTGACCGGGCTGGACCGCGTTTTGGCTGCGCTGAAGTCACGCGCAATTGAGCACAAACTGACGCCTACGATTGGCCGCAGCCATGGCGTGCATGCTGAACCCACCACATTTGGTCTCAAGCTCGCAGGCTTCTACGCTGAGTTTGATCGCTGCCGGATCCGCTTACTGGCCGCACGATCGGAAATCGCCACCTGCGCGCTCTCCGGCGCGGTAGGCACATTCGCCAATGTGGATCCGCGCGTGGAAGCCCATGTGGCCGAACAATTGGGGCTCACGCCGGAGCCAGCGTCGTCCCAAGTGATTCCTCGCGACCGGCACGCCATGTTTTTCTCGGTTCTGGGGGTCATTGCGTCTTCGGTGGAGCGCTTGGCCACGGAAATCCGGCACCTGCAACGAACAGAGGTGCTGGAAGCGGAGGAAAAATTCGCCAAGGGGCAAAAGGGCTCGTCCGCCATGCCGCACAAACGCAATCCGGTGCTCACCGAGAACCTCACGGGTTTGGCGCGGCTCGTGCGCTCTTGCGTCACGCCGGCGCTCGAGAATGTGGCGCTTTGGCATGAACGCGATATCTCACATTCCAGCGTTGAACGCGCCATTGGGCCTGACGCCACGATCCATTTGGACTTTGCGCTCAATCGCTTAGCCGGCGTTATTGAGGGTCTCGTGGTTTATCCCGAACGCATGCAGGCCAATCTCAATCAGCTGCAGGGCTTACACGCCTCACAATCGGTATTGCTCCTGCTCACTCAAAATGGCTTCAGCCGGGAAGACGCCTACGCGCTGGTGCAATCGCACGCCATGCGCACCTGGAACGGAGACGGCGAATTTGAGGAATTGTTGCTGGCCGACCCCAAAATCACGGCCGCGATATCAAAGGCCGACATTCACGCGTGTTTTGCCCTCGAAAAGCACATGGCTCAGGTGGATCACATCTTCGCGCGCGTATTCGGCGAGACAGCGGCCACCGGAGCTCCCCGCGATCGCGTGGATGTGAAAACAGAGTGACGACACCATTGGACCTTGTGAGGATATAGATCAGCTTGCGACATACGACATCGAAGACTTTAGGGGATTATTATGCGGTACCTGCTCAGCCTGTTTGCGACTTTGATATTGGCCATGAGTGCGGCGGGACAAGATGCTCCTGAGAACAGCGATGAAATCACCGATCGCCCAGTTGTGGTGGCAATGTTCTTTTCAGGCTTTTGCGGCGCATGCCAAATTCTAGACCCGCGGATTGAGTCGGTTGAAGACGAGTTCGCCCAACGCCCCGTCACCTTTATCACGTTTGACAAAACATTTTCCGCGTTTGGCGGGCGTAAATCGCGCGCCGAGCTCGCCGCTGATCACGGCATGGCGGAGATTTGGGAGCAAAACAAGGGTAAACAGGGCTTTGCGCTGATCGTCGATCCCGCGCGCAGTCAAGTGTTGAACGTGATCACCGTGCGCGACAAGGCCGACGATATCCGCTCCTCGATTGAGCGCGCTCTGCGGCCAGAAACCCTCGCTTAGGCCGGACGGGATACAGTCGGTTGAGTCTGTAGCGAACTGTAACTGAGCGTGATAACCTCAGACCATTGTGAATCAATGGAGCGACCACATGCGTCTTGTCTCAGCCATTGCCATGATCGGCGCCTTCGCGTTCAGCGCCCCATCCTTCGCCCAGGAAAGTTCTGAAAACGCCACGCGCGCGGCTGAGGGCTCGTTCGAGGCCTCCGAACAGTCGGTCGCAGCGGCAGCCATGCTGACGGCGTCGGGCGTGCAAGTCGTTATGGGAGCTGTGGCCGTACCGCTTGGACTGACCGGTTCCGCCTTGGAAGGCAGCGGCCAAAGCGCAACGGGATCGGCCATTGCACTCTGGGACGGCGCCAATACGCCCATCGTCATCGACGATGAAGTCGTCATCGGCGCGGCGCCGCCGCCCAATGTTCCATTTGAAGCGCAGTTTGAGGTCGCTGACGACAACGCGGATCACTAGACCGCGCCGTCAACTCTACGGGGACAAGGGCTGACGTCAATCGAACTGCACGCCGGCAAAATTGCCCTGCGAGCCAGACTGTACTTGCTTTGAAGTGCGCCAAGACAGCACGATGCACTCTGCCAACCATCACACCTCACCCGCCCGCCACCAAGGAGTTGAGTTATGCGTGTTTTGATTGCGTCCTGCGCGATGGCTTTGAGCCTGGTTGCCTCGTTAACTGCGCCGGTTATGGCGCAATCAAGTCGGTCGGGCGCCACTCCCGAATCCATCGCGCCCAAGACGGCTGCTGAATTCTCGAAGCAAATTGAGCGCGCCTTGGCGTCGCGCGACGCCCGCGTGGCGCTGGTGTTCCGCACAGGTCGCCCGCAGGCCGATTTGCCCGAGGGCATTCGCTTCACCCACGGCGCATTCTGGGTCTATCAGGATATCGTTACCGACGATGGCGAGTCGAGAAAGGGCTACGCAGTTTATAATCTCTACGCCGGTGGGGATGCTGGGGGCCCCAATGATCGTTCCGCCCTCGTCCAGGACTTTCCCTATGATTTCACGGCGCCGATGGCCGAGGCCAAGGCTGGCGTGATTGTGTTGACGCCTGAAATGCAACGCCGGGTGCTTAATCTCATGGCCTCGTCCACTTACGCGGCGTTACACCAGCCCAATTATTCGTTGGTTTCCAATCCACATGACCTTAAGTATCAAAATTGCAACGAGTTTTATCTCGACGTCATCGCGTCTGCGGCGTGGGAGACCGATGACCGCACTCAAATCAAAGTAAATCTGGCCGAATATTTTGAGCCGGCAGAGGTCAAGACCAATGTATTTCAACGCGTCTTCGGCCCGATGGTGAATGACATGGTGGAAACTGACGACCATAGCGGCGGCGTCCGCACCGCCACCTTTTTGTCCATTGCGCGCTTTTTGGAGACCTATAAGCTTTCGGAGTCCGCCTTCGAATTGTCCTATGATCCATTTGGCGGTGTGGAAGGGCTGGCCATCGTTTCGCCGCTTCAATAGCAGTGCAGGCCGCGTTGGTAGGTTGCCGTATGAAATTGCCTTCGCATATCCTGGCGGCGCGATTGCGGGGACAGCGATGAAATGGGCGGTTGAGCGGTTCATAAACCTGATCATTTTGGTTTTTGTGTTGGCGTTCCTCTCGGAGACGGCTTTGCTGCTATGGGAGTATCGTCAGTCCGCCGGGGAATTGCGGCTCGCATTTGGCACACACCAATTTGTCTTCTACCCCACATTCGGCATTTTGGTGCTGTTTCTGTTCCGATCGCTTGCCGTTGAAGTGGTCACAGACGCGCTGACGTCGGGATTTCGATCATCAATGATGGTCTTTGGCGCCTTCGCACTCTCTCTGATTGCATCAGCAGGATTAACCTATTCATTTATTCAAGGCGGCGTGGCGTCGCCGTGGGAGATCGCTCCCAACGCCACCAGCTCCATGTCATTGGCGAACGGGCAATCTTGCTCGGCTGACAATCTTGACATCGAACACGAGCGGATCCGCGATTGGTATCGCACATCTGAAGATCCAACCATCGCATCCGGGGCGTGCAGCCGATTGCCAACCGCTGAGATCGCCTATTGTCCCGTCGATCCGTTGGCTACGACATCGGGCCAATGCTGTGCAGTCCAGGAGTCGCTGCAAGTATGCGCGAACGTATTGCGTGAAGAATCGCCGTCTCGCCTTCTGAGTGTGCGCGCACCAGTGCTATTCGCGAAATCCACGTTCATTTTGTTGATCTTCGCTCTCGGCCTCGCATTGGCAATGGGCGTGCGCAACATCGATTTTCACTCCACGCAGGACCGCGTGGATAAGGGCCGGCGCGCCGTGTTTGGGGCTATTTTGATGGCCTCATGGCCTGTTCTCAATCACGTCTATCTGCAAGCCTCCGACATGATGTACGGCGCGGAGGGCGGACTTTACAGACGCTTGGCCATGTTGTTTGCGGCAGGATTCTTAGCCTGGCTGCTGGCCATTGTGTCCTTCGTGCTGCGCTCCACCCAAAGCCCCGGACAAGCGGGGCTGGGCCGTTTGGTGTCATTGGGCTCGGCGGTGTTCGGCGTGGCCACGTATGAGCGTTTGCTCAATCTGGTGGCGCGGTTTGCTGGGCCGGGCGCAGGTTGGCATGAAATCTTGGCGTTTGTCATTATTTACGCCACGGTGGCCTGGCAGATTTCCGCCCTCGCCGTACGCCAAACGCCGAAATCAGACGTTGAGCCACAATCGTAGACCGTCCCTCAATAATGACAGTGCCCCGATGAACCAATCTGGGTCATCGAACGTTAAGATTCAGCCTGCACACTGGTGCGGTAACGTAATGTAAGGGGCGCATGATGATGCAAGACCAAGAACACGACCTATTCCCCGCAATGCTGGCCGCCATTGTAAACGCCGAAAGACAAGTCGAGACCGTCTCTCGTCGCCGACTTGACGGCTTTACAACCTGGCGTGGATTGCCGTTTGATGTGTATGCGCGCACCGCGCATTCGCGTTAAACTGCGCTTTCCAATCGCTCCAAAGCAGAAGCCAATTTTTGTTTTTGCGCCTCATAGGCCGATTGTTTTTCACGCTCGGCGGCAACCACGTCATCGGGCGCATTGGCGACAAACTTTTCGTTCGATAGTTTTTTGATCAATCGGCCGATCTCGCTGTCCACTTTTGCGATTTCCTTGGCCAAACGCGAGCGCTCGGCGTCCAGATCCACATGGCCTTCCAGCGGCAACACGATGGTGGTCCCGTCGATCACGGTTTGCACGCCATCTTTGCGCTGTTTGTCTTGCCCGCGTTTGATGTCCTTGAGCTGGGCGCGCCGGCAGATGATGTCGTGGTGAACCTTGATCCGATCGCGGGTGGCCGCGCTCGCCCCGAAATAGCGGCAGGGCAATTTGGCCGCGGCCGGCAAACCGATTTCTGCCCGCACCGAACGGATGGCGGTGACAAACCGGATCAGCCAGTTGATTTCCGCATCGGCTTCGGCGTCGATCAGGCTGTCCGGCAAATCCGGCCAGCGCTCCACAATCAACAGATTATCGCGACCCGTCTCCGGTGCGGTTTGGCCCCAGAGTTCCTCGGTGATGAACGGAATGAAGGGGTGGAGCAGTTTCAGCAATTGATCGAGCGTCCATGACGCACAGGCTTGGGTCTCCGCACGCGCCTCGGCCTCGGGACCCTCCTCGGCCTCACTGGCGAGCGCGGGTTTGATCAGCTCCAAATACCAATCGCAAAACACATTCCAGGCAAACCGATAGACCCCGGCGGCCGCATCAGCGAAGCGATAACGTTCAAGATCGTCGGTCAGAGTGCGTGCGGCGCGCGTCACCTCGCCAATCATCCAACGATTCACCGTGAGTTTCGCTTTGGCCGGATCAAAATTGGGGTCGGGCTTGCAGCCATTCATCTGCAATAGGCGCGTGGCGTTCCAGACCTTGGTGCCAAAATTGCGATACCCCTCCACCCGCTCAATGGAAAAGCGCAGTTCTTGGCCCTGCACTGCTTGGGCGGCCATGGTGAAGCGCATGGCGTCCGCGCCATAGCGCGGAATCCCGTCGGGAAATTGCGCTCGGGTGAGTTTTTCAATGCGCTTTTTGTCGGAGTCTTTACTGACTTGCATGATCCGCTTTTGGACCAAGGTCTCCACGTCTGCCCCATCGAGCACATCCAATGGGTCAATGGTGTTGCCGATGGATTTGGACATTTTCTGCCCCTTCTCGTCCAAAACGAGCGGGGTGATGTAGACGTCCTTGAAGGGAACCTCGTCCATGAAATGCAGGCCCTGCATCATCATGCGGGCGACCCAAAAGAAAATAAT
>CAZWVH010000003.1:28041-74119 GCA_964636945.1 uncultured Caulobacterales bacterium
GGCCCATACCAGGCCGGAATCCGGTGCCCCCACCACAACTGGCGGGAGATGCACCAGGGCTGGATGTTGGTCAGCCAATGATTGTAAATCTTGGTCCAGTTCTCCGGCACAAAGCGCGTGCGCCCATCGGCCACGGCCTCCAACGCCGGTTTGGCCAAAGTTTCAGCGTCCACAAACCATTGATCGGTGAGCATGGGCTCAATGATCACGCCTGAACGATCGCCAAAGGGCTGCATGATTGTTTTGTCTTCAACGCCGATCATCAGGCCTTCGGCATCGATGTTGGCGACGACCCGTTTGCGCGCGGCGAACCGATCCATGCCGCGATACTCGTCGGGAACCAGATTGATGGCGTCAACATAGGCTTCGTCCGGCGCTCCGGCCTCTGACACCAGTTTCTGCGCCTTCGCCGCCTCGTCGGCGTATGGCGCGCCGTCGTCGCGCAACCGGCCTTGGGTGTCCATCAGCCGGTACATGGGGATGTTGTTGCGCTTGGCGACTTCGTAGTCATTGAAATCGTGGGCGCCGGTGATCTTAACCGCGCCGGAGCCAAACGCGGGATCGGGATACTCGTCGGTGATGATGGGGATCAACCGGCGATGTTCCTTCGGACCGACGGGAATCTCACACAATTTGCCCACTATGGGGGCATAGCGTTCATCCGACGGATGCACAGCCACCGCGCCGTCGCCGAGCATGGTTTCAGGGCGCGTGGTGGCGATGGAAATATAGTTGCGCGTTTCGCGCAGGGTGACATTTCCGTCCGCGTCTTTTTCGACGTATTCGTAGGTTTCTCCGTCCTGGAGCGGGTACTTAAAGTGCCACATATGGCCGGGCCGCTCGATATTCTCGACCTCGAGGTCAGAAATCGCGGTCTCAAACTTAGGATCCCAATTGACCAAGCGCTTGGCGCGATAGATCAGCCCTTCATTGTACAGATCGACGAAAACCTTGCGCACGGCGGCCGATAGGCCCTCGTCCATGGTAAAGCGTTCCCGGCTCCAATCACACGAGGCGCCCAGCCGACGAAGCTGGCGCAATATCATGCCGCCGGATTCGTCTTTCCACGCCCAGACGCGCTTGAGGAATTCGTCCCGGCCCATATCGCGCCGAGACGGTTCTTGGCGCTCGGCCAACTGTCGCTCCACCACCATTTGCGTGGCGATGCCGGCATGGTCGGTGCCCGGCTGCCAAAGCACCGTCTTGCCCTGCATGCGATGATAGCGGGTCAACAGGTCCTGCAGCGTGTTGTTGAGCGCATGGCCAATGTGCAACGAGCCCGTGACATTGGGCGGCGGAATCACAATGCAAAAGGCGTCCTCGCCATCCTTGGCGGGCTGAAACGCGCCCGATTGCTCCCACGCCTCATAAATGCGCGGTTCTACTGCTGCAGGATCAAAGGTCTTATCCAGCACGGCCCATTCTCAAATTTGCTCAAACAACGAGGATCACGCGCTATACCAGCACGTGACCGACTTTGTGGAGGGGGCGGCGCGGTTTTCTCGCAGATCGTGCGCCTAGCGGCGTGCGCGCGCGATGATGCGGTCGATTTCCTCGGCCACGCTGGCGCGGACAATCGACTCCAAATTGGCGTCGAGCCATTCGCGCAACATGGGCTTCAGCATTTCGCGCACCAAATCGTCCAGCGTCACGCCAGGGCTATTGCGACTGGCCACCATGATGTTGGTCAAAAGAGCGCCGAACGCGCCAGCCGTGGCGTCGGCCACCGGAGCGCTGACAATGGAGTCCTCGTCCTGCTTGGGACGACGTTCACTTTCGCCTGACTTTTCATTGCGCGTTGGAACAGGGCCATCCGCATGCGTCCCGCCATTGTGCGTGGAGGCAGCGGACGACGGCGCCTCGACTAACTCGTCGTCTTCGTCCGTGATCTCGAGAACTTCGTCATCGAGACCAGGTTCGTCAAACTGAGTGTCGCGACTTGGGGCCTCAACGGCCTGCTCGTCCACTTCATCTTCCTCAGCAATAATGCGCCGAATAGAGGCAAGAATATCCTCCATCGACGGCTCTTGCTCAGCTTTCTGCTCAGCCATGGCGCCTCACCTTTATGAGTTTTTTCAATATTTGCAGACGCTAAGGTGCGTCGCGCGATGGCGACAACCCCTTTTGCACCGGTTCATCAACCCGGTTCACAAATTTCGGTCAGAACGTCTCGACAATGCCCACGCCAATGGGCCAGCGACGCACCTCGTCCAGATGATCGTCAGGCGAATAAAGCTCCACCGGGAGACCGAGATCCTCCGCCGTCAAACGTCCAACCGCCTGCAAAACTGCAAAGCCGGCAACTGTGGCGTCCCGTTGCGCCGACACCAAGTCCAAGCGAGCGTTGAGCAATTCTTGTTCCGCATCCAATACATCCAGCGTCGTGCGCACGCCCACTTGGGCTTCCTGCTCAACGCCATCAAAGGCAATGGTGTTGGCCCGCACCGCCTCCTCGCCGGACGAAATCTGAAACCGGGCCGCATCCAATTGCGACCAGGCGGAAATGGCCGCTTCACGCACCAAACGCTGGGTATTGCGCACTTGAAGCATTTGGGCGGAAGCCGATTGGCTGGCCTGACGCAAAATTGAGGAATTCACACCCCCATTATACAGCGGCAAGGTGAGCCGCACGCCCGCGGTCACGCCGCGCTGCTCGTCCAAGGCGAACGGATTGGCTGTGGCGTCAAAGCGCTGATTGTCCGTGTAATTCGCTGAGCCTTCGAGCGACAATCGCGGACGCAGTCCCGACTTGGCTTGGGTCACGCGCGCTTGGGCGGCCTGTTCAGCAAAACGGGCGGCCACGACGGACGGATTGTTTTCAATCGCCAAGGCAACCGATTCTTCCAGCGTTGCCGGTAGGAACGGCACCGATGGCGGGTCTTGCAGAGTACCCGGCGCACGGCTAATCACGCGCTCAAAAGCAGCTCGAGAAACCGACAACTGAGCGCGCGCTGCGGCCAATTGCGAACGCGCGCTGGCAAGACGCGCCTGAGCCTGAGCAACGTCGGTTCGCGTGATCTGGCCCACATCAAAGCGCGCTTGGCTGGCGTCCAACTGCTCGCTCAGGACAGTGACGTTATTGGCGCGGATGGCTAAAATTTCCTCATCGCGCCATACATCAAGATACGCGGTTGACGCGTCGAACAACACCTGTTGTTCGGTGGCTTTAAGATCAGCACGTCCCGATTCAATGGCCGCGCGCGCTTCATCAAGGGCGCCGCTCACTGCACCACCAGCATAGAGGGTCTGGCTTGCGGCAAGGCCCGCCGTCAAATCCTCGGACTGGACCGAGGGGTCGCCGAAATCGGGCTCGCGGCGCGATTCACTCCACGTGAAACCGGTCTCTCCATTGACGGTGGGCAAGCGGCCAGCGCGCGCCTGCGCCAAATCCTCGTCGATGGCCCGCAATTGGGCGCGTTGGGCCTGGAGTTGCGGATTGGTGTCATAGGCAAGGGCCAACGCTTCTTCGAATGTTTGCGCTGATGCTGCGGCAAAACTTAACGAAAGCGCAGTGCACACGCCAATAATCCAACGGACTACCATGGAGGACCCCTCTTACCTATGGCTGTAGGTGGACATATAAGGACGATCCAACCGCCTTGAAGTCGTTACCACCAATGAATGGCTTAGAACGAAAATGCTTTCGGTTTACTAAACCCAGGCAGAAGTGGTGCGACGGCATCGAAAATAACTCGGTCACCTATGGCCGATCCGGTCTTTGTAAAAACGCGCGCAACTCCGCGCCCGTCGACAAACTCAAACACGCCCAGCCGGCCGCCATCGGACAACTGTTCGCACCAGGCTTGAGGGACGTGCTCGACTGCACCATTGACGAAAATCACATCAAACGGACCGTGATTGGCTGCCCCATCTTGGAGCTCGCCGAATACCACGGCTGTGTTGTCTGCGCCGACTTCAGACAACAATTGGCCAGCGCGCTCGACACGTGCATGGTCGTCTTCAAGACCAATGACCATTTCGCCCAAACGCGCCAGAATTGCCGTGGAGTAACCGCGTGCGCACGCCACATCCAGGATTAAGTCGGTTTTCTCGATCTCAAGCGCTTGAATCAATTTGGCGAAGTCACGTGGCCGCAGCAGCCAGCGGGACTCGTTCACCTGCACATGCATATCGGCATACGCCTGCGTTACCCGGCCTTTCGGCACGAAGCGATGACGCGGAATCTCATCCATCGCGTCCAGCAAAGGGCCCAGCGTTACGTCATTCACGCGAACCTGGCCGTTGACCATTTGCGCGCGCGCGTCATTCGATTCAATCATGGTTGTCATTCCCATCGACTGCCCGGGTCTTAGCGGACGCTAAGGGGTCCGGCAATGCGGCGGTGCAACCCAGCTGCGTATCGCTCACTTGACACACACCGCTGGAGTAAGGCGGTTAGGCGCATCCCCCTCGCCAATTGGGTTGCGACGATGAGCGAACCGGTCACTTACACGAGTTATCTTTGTCTTGATGAGCTGCTGAGCTGCCAAAAGCCGCGCAGCCGACAACATGACGAGACGCTGTTCATTATTATCCATCAAACGACCGAGCTATGGCTCAAACAAATTCTTCATGAGCTGGCCGCGGCCCAATCGTGGATCGCAAGCGATGACCTTGAGCCTGCGTTGAAAGCATTGGCGCGGGTGTCAAAGATACAGTCATTAATCACCCAATCTTGGGATACATTGGCGACCCTGACGCCGCCGGATTATCTGACGTTCCGCGACGAACTCGGTTCAGGGTCCGGTTTCCAATCGCTACAGTTTCGCAAATTGGAGTTTTTCTTGGGGCTGCGCGACGCGGGATATCTGGGCTCGTTTCAATCTGGCGGATCGGCGCGCCGCGATTTAGAAGACATGCTTGCGACACCCTCACTCTATGACACGTGTTTGGCGCGGCTGGCCACGGACTTTTCGTGCGTGCCCGAGCACGTCTTGGCGCGCGATACGAGCAAGGCCTATACCGCCGATGAAAATGTGGAAGCGGCCTGGTTGGAGGTGTACCGGGCCCCCGATCAATATTGGGAGCTATATGCGCTGGCCGAAAAGCTGGTGGATTTGGAGGATTCGTTTCGCGTGTGGCGCTTTCGCCATGTCACCACCGTGGAGCGGATCATTGGCCGCAAACGCGGGACTGGCGGCACGTCCGGCGTGGACTACTTGATGAAGGGACTGGAACGCTGGTGCTTTCCTGAGCTGTGGTCATTGAGAACAAAATTGTGAGCTTTCAACACCTCTTCTCACAAAGCCTGGCTGCTGCACCTGATCGATTGCACTTTGCCGCTCACAGTCATCATTTATGGCCTGACGCCGCACTTGAGGCTCACAATGAGGCGGCGCGCGACGCTGCGCGGTTAGCGGACCGTAAGTGGGAGCGGGTCATGGGTGACATTTTGCCCCGCGCTCGGATGCACATCGCCGATGAGTTGACGCTGCCCAGGACTGACAGCATCGCTTTTGCTCCCAACACCCACGAATTCATCGTGCGCATGCGCTCTTGTTTCCCATCCGATCGCCCGCTGACGATCCTCACGACGGATGGCGAGTTCTACAGCGCTCGCCGCCAATTTTTGCGCTGGCAAGAAGCCAAGGCGGCGCATATCCATCGCGTTGCGCTCGAACCAATTGACAGCTTTGCCGAACGTTGGCGATCAGCTCTTGCTGAGCGGACGTATGACTGGGTGTTTGCCAGCCAAGTCTTTTTTGGCTCTGGTCTGATCAACCCTGTACTCGAAAACACACTGAATGTGCTCCACCATCGGCCCGACTGGCTCATCATTGACGGTTATCACGGCTTTATGGCCATGGAGACGGACTTCAGCGCGTTTGCCGATCGGGCATTCTATCTTGCTGGCGGGTATAAATACGCCATGTCGGGTGAAGGCGCGTGTTTCTTGCATGCGCCGCCAGGGTTTGGCCCGCGCCCCGTAAATACAGGCTGGTTCGCCGCCTTCGAGGCTTTGGAAACCCACCAGGACGACCGCGCCCACTATGCCGCTCACGCTGGGCGGTTTACGGGATCGACCTTCGACCCCACGGGCTTTTATCGCTTTGTTGGAGTGCGCGACATGCTGGCGCGTGAAGGACTGAGCCTTGCCGCCATCAATGACTATGTGCACCCTTTGCTCGAGCATTTTGAGCAAGCCGTCAGGACCGGACGGGCCGGTCAATTGCAGAACGCGCAACTCCTCGCGCCACATCAGGCCGGACCAAGAGCGCGGTTTCTCGCCTACCGCCACGAGCACGCCGGTGCGTGGCGCGACGGCCTCTTAAAGCAAAACATAATGATCGATGTGCGCGATGATGTGATCCGGTTTGGCTTCGGACTTTACCAAAGCCATGAATGGGTTGACCGGTTGATTGATGCTTGCGCGGACATTTGTCGTTAAACTGCGTGACCCAATTCGCTTTGGGCTACGCAAATGCTTTGACATCAGCGCAAGACAATGCTTGCGTCTCTCGCCGCGGCGCCGTGGCGGAGTGGTTACGCAGAGGACTGCAAATCCTTGTACCCCGGTTCGATTCCGGGCGGCGCCTCCAACATTTTCGCGAGCACATGCAAACAGCCGTCCATCCGCAACCCACAATTGTCCGGCGCATTGGGATTTGGATAGCTTTGGCCGTTGGGCTCGCCGCCTGCGCGCATGAGCGAGGCGCCGGGAGCCTGCATGTGGTGTTCCTCGGCGACACCAGTTTTGGTGAAAATTATCAAGATGCGCTGCTGAACCAAGGCAAACCCGCCCCGGTCTATTCACATGGGTTTTCTGCGATCCTGGAGCCGTTTGCCAAACTCCTCGCAAGCGCGGATGTGGTGATCGCCAATTTGGAAACGCCGCTGAGCGAGGATCGCGATTCCCCGTTTGAGGGACGCAAGGGCTATATCCATTACAGCGACCCAGCAACCACCACCGCAGCACTCAGCAAAGTCGGCGTGACCAACGTCTCGCTGGCCAACAATCATACTCTGGACCTCGGCCCGGATGGGCTCGACGACACCCTAGCGGCCCTATCGGCGTCACAGCTTGACGCCTGCGGCGCGGGGCCAGCAAACCAAGCGTCAGTTCCAGTGCTGGTTCCAGGTGGGAGCTCGAGCGCCAATCTCGCCATTTTCTGCGTGTTTGAACACCGAAAACGCTATGCGCGCGAGTATGATTGGTACGCCAACGACCATCCAGGCGTCTTTGCCCTTATTCCCAGGACCCTCGCGGCAAAAATTTCGGCGATCAAACACGCCAGCCCGGAGACCATGGTGATTGTCTTTGTGCATTGGGGACGAAATTACCGGTGGGTCAATGACGAACAACGCGAGGCGGCGCGTACTCTGACCGAAGCGGGTGCTGACCTCATCATTGGTCATGGCGCCCATCAACTCCAAGAGATTGAGCGCATCCGCGATGGCCTTGCAGTCTATGGCCTCGGCAATTTTGTGTTCGGATCACCCGGCAGAACCGCCAGGTTCAGTGCACCGCCCTACAGCTTAGTTGCGTTGTTGGAAATTGGCTCACTCACAAACGCAAAGGGTTCGGCTACCCTTCGTTTTTTTCCCATCGTTACTGACAATCAGGTGACCAACTATCGCCCGCGATTTGTCAATCGCGAGGAGTTTGATGATGTTCTCAGCCTTCTCATAGAGCGCACTCCCGAACTTCAATTCGACATGATCGCCTCGCCAAACGCTGACCCGCCATCTTTCGAGATCCCCCTCAATTGATCTCCTCGGTAAGATCAACCAAGTGCTCAAGCTCGTCACTCATGCTCTCCACGGCGGCGCGGCCACAATCGATGGCTTCGCCGGCGCGGTGAAAGTCCATAAACCCGATATCATTGATCTTTGGAGTGATCAGCACATCCACTGGCTCAACCGCCAGCCGGGCGCGTGTGATGAAATTATGCATGATCAGTGACGATTGCGCGAGTACATCAACATAACTCGGCCGCAGGGTCTGGCGGTCCCTTTCTTTGCCGTTGTTCTTCGATGAACCAAGGTTCAAGCTTTCGCGCAATGATGACAGCCATGATGAACGATCGTCATCCTCACTCTCAGATGCATGCGCAACCAAATGACTGGGCGACGCCACCCGACCGGACAAATCGCCGCCCAGATTGACCGCGATAATGCGCTCTGCCCCCATGGCGCGGCACAAACTGACGGGCAATGGATTGACCAAGACGCCGTCCATCAACCACCGGTCATCAATCTTTATGGGCGTCAGCAGACCAGGCAGCGCGATGGACGCGCGAATGGCGTCGATCAACGAGCCCTCGGTGAACCATACCTCCCGCCCTGTGTAGAGTTCGGCGGCCACAATCCCCAGCGGGAACTGAGCGCGCTCCAATGCCACATCCTCCACATTTTGCTCGAAGAATTTTAGGACCCTGCGGCCCTCGATTAATCCTCCGCCCTCAAAACTGAAGTCGAAATAACTGGCCACGCGCGCAACGGTGAGCTTACGCGCCAATTCAGCCAGATGGTCCAATCGACCCGTGGCGAATGACGCCGCCACAATGGCGCCGCTCGAGCAACCACTGATCATGTCAATGGGAATATTGCGCTCGCTCAGCGCCTCAATCACGCCAATATGCGCCCAACCGCGGGCAGCGCCGGCGCCCAACGCCAGTCCAATCTTCGGCCGCGCTTTCACTTGCGTCATTTATTTCTCCACCATCCCCGCACGATCAATGATCACACCGCGACTTAGCGGCTCATTAGGCGCCGGATTACCCGTTAGGAAATGGACACCGTCTTTCGGTTAACAAAGGCGAGAATGCCATCGCGCGCCAGTTCGCGCCCATATCCCGATGTCTTGACGCCGCCAAACGGCAGTCTGGGATCGGAGGCGACAAACGCATTGACAAAGGTCGCGCCCGCCTCAATCCCGTTAATGGCTTTTTCAATTTCAGCGTCATCTTGGCTCCAGATCGCTGAACCCAAGCCAAACGGCGTGGCGTTGGCGCGCGCGATGGCCGCATCCAAACTGTCCACGCGTTCGAGCAACGCCACCGGACCAAACAGCTCCTCTCGGCCTATGGCGGCGTCTTGGGGCAAGCCTTCGATGATCCCCGGACGAAAATAGAATCCAGGTCCATCCATGACGTCAGCGCCGGTGGCGCGTTGTCCGCCTTGATCGACCGCGCTGCGCACCTGTTTGCGAATGTCATTGCGTGTTTGCTCCGTGGCCAGCGGGCCAATGTCACTATAGTCGTCGAGCGGATCGCCCACCTTGAGCGCCTCGAACCGCGCCACAAACCCATCGCGAAAACGTTGATAGATGTCGGAATGAACCAAAAACCGTTTCGCCGCGATGCACGATTGGCCGTTATTGATTGTCCGGCTGGTGACCGCCGCATCCAGTGCTGCATCAAAATCAGCCGACGCCATGACGATGAACGGATCGCTGCCGCCAAGCTCCAAGACTCTGGGTTTAATCTGCTCGCCCGCCACGGCGGCCACCGCAGCGCCGGCCTTCTCAGAGCCCGTCAATGTGGCTGCGACCACGCGATGATCCTTGATCACACGCGAAACCTGGGATGAGCCGATCATCAACGATTGGAACACGCCTTTTGGCGCACCGGCATTTTCGAACACCTCTTGGATCAACACGGCCGATCGCGGTGTATTGGATGCATGCTTTAAAAGGCCCACATTGCCTGCCGCGATGGCTGGCGCGGCAAAGCGAAAAACCTGCCAGAATGGGAAGTTCCACGGCATGACCGCGAGAACCGGTCCCATGGGCAAATGCCGGACGAAGCTGCGTTTCGCATCGCTATCAAGCGCCTCATCCTCCAGATAGGACGGCGCCAATTCAGCATAATGCCGGCAAACCCACGCGCACTTCTTGATCTCGCCACGCGCCTGACTGATGGGTTTGCCCATCTCCTGCGTGAGTGCGCGCGCCAACTGGTCGATTTTGGCGTCGAGAGTATCAGCAACCGCATTGAGCAATTTGAGCCGATCCTGAATTGGCGCCGCACGCCACGCGCGAAATTGGACGCTTGCGAGCTCCAACTTGGCATCGATATCGCCCTCGCCATCGGCGATTATGGTCTCAATAACCTCGCCGGTGGCGGGGTTTATGCTCTCAAGGCTCATATGCGCGCTCCACTCTTCTTACGAGGCGTGTGCCTAGCACAAACGCTCAGAACGCGCTTGGGTTCACGTTTGATGATTGATGACGTGACGGTGTGCGGCTCTCCGATAAGATCGGTCGCCTCAGACCAGATGCCGCCCGTAATCGCTGAGCGCCTCGCTCGGGGATTGAACTTGTTCGCTTTCGCCTTGACCAATCGATGCAGAACTTGAGTCGCTTCGGCTGGCGCCGATCAAGCCTGCGACCAACAGCACTGCCACAATTGCCGCAACCGTCGAGATGATGAGGACCATTAGAATGGAAAAATCCCGCTAGCCTTGCCGCGCTGATTCTGCGTCTTTCTTCAGTGTCATCGCCCACAATTCCTTTTTTCGTTACGAAACGGTTTTGGCGCAAAACCGTTTATGGTCTCATCGGCCCGAAGCGATCGCCGGGTTTTATACGATAACGCACCGAACTACATTCGGTTCAGCGAGACACTAGGATGAGTGGGCAACGTTTCAATCACGATGGCGAAGACAGACAAATCTCCCAAGCTACTTCATGGCGTGCTGAGCGCCATCGGCGTCGCTTTGGGCATGATGTTGCTCCTCGTGGGAATTGTGACATTTGTGTTGCCCATTCCCATTGGGGCGATCCTCATCATTCTGGGACTTGCACTGCTTGCGGCGTCAAGCCGACGCGTGGTGCGATGGATTGGTCGAAGGCGGGAATACAATCCAAGATTTGATGGTTTCATGGCGCGACATGGCGAGACTTTGCCAGGCTGGATTGGGAAACTCGTGCGCCGAACCAACCCTGAATCGCTTTTTTCCATCACGGACAAATACTGATTAAAACCAAAGGGCTAAGGGGGCCCTGTACATGCAAGAGTCTCGTCAATCCATCTCAGACGCAGCTGACGAAGCCCGCAGTTTGGTCGCCCGTTTGCAAGATACGCTCTTCTCGTTTTGGGACGCTCTGCAAGCCTGGGGCGCCACAAACGGCCAAGCGATGGCCATTGCCGGCGGCGTTGGGCTGGGCATCTTCCTTTTGGCCTGGATCGCCAGGCGCGTCGTATTGATCGCCACACGTAAGCGCCGGACGGCCTCGCGGATTGGCTGGGCCTACATTTTCGGGCGTTTTGTGGAGAGCATGAACCCCCTGTTTCTTCTGGTGGCTTCAGTCTATGCGGGACTGACGATCGCCGACGCGCCCGAATCGGTGCGCGGGGGCGTGCGCGGGGCATTTATCATTTTGCTCGCGATCCAATTGGCGGTCTGGGTGCGCACTGTTTTGCGCGCATTGTTGGCGCGGCGCGCGGCAAGTCGGCGTGAAGGCGCATCAGCATTGGTCAGCGCTTTATCTGTGGTGGGTTGGGTGATCGACGTGATTGTGTGGTCGATCGCCCTCCTGTTCGTACTTGATAATTTGGGCATCAACATCACTGCCATTGTCGCTGGCTTAGGTGTTGGCGGCGTGGCCATCGCACTGGTGGCTCAAGGCGCATTCACGGACATCTTTGCCGCGTTTTCGATTGTGTTTGATCGCCCCTTCGATCGCGGTGATTTTGTCGCTTTCGACGATGTGAAAGGCACCGTGGAGAAAATTGGTCTCAAGACGACGCGCTTTCGGGCATTGTCGGGCGAACAAGTGATCATTTCCAACGCCCAATTGCTGAGTAAGCAAATTCACAACTACCAAAGGGCGGAACAGCGACGCGTTCACCAACGTCTTGGCGTTCCATACCAAACGCCCTCCGAGACCCTCAAGCAGATTCCAGAGCGAATTGCGGACATCTTTGAAGGTCGTGAAGATGCAACCCTAGAATGGATTCATTTACATGATTTCGGCGCCTCAGCATTTGAGTTTGATTTCGCATATTATGTGCGCACTCAAAGCTACAAGGAAATGCTGAAAGTGCGAGAGATGATCAATATTGAAGTCGTTCAAGCTTTCGAGGAGCTTCGCGCTGAATTTGCCTATCCCACTCGCACGATACATTTGGCCAATTCATCTGGTGAAATGATCGACCCCAGCCAGTCCGGTGGAGCCATCGATACGTCGTGACGCTCAGTTGTGTGCTTGCGCGGGTCTGCCAAGCCCGCCTATCTCAATGGCGTCATTGGCGATAAAGGCTCGGCATGGCGCTCGGTTGTTGCGAGCGTTGTGGCGCACACTGTTGGAAAGCCATTTATGAAAATTGCTCTCGTTCATTTTAATCACACTAAAATCAATGGCTTGGTTGGCTGGGCAGACTTAATGACGGCGCGTTGGACGCCCAATTATGGCGATATGTTGGTCTGCGCCGCCATTCTCAATCAGATCAACCTCGACCAACCGCCCGTGCGCGTTGGGTTTGGCCAGCTTGTGAAGCAGGACATCGACCTCGCCATTGTCCGCGGATCCACCTATTTGCACAAAGATTTCAACTTTGACGCCGCCATTAAAACTCTAGAAAGCATCAGCGCACCCGTTGCAATTGTGGGTTTAGGCGCTCAAAGCCCCGTCAATGACCCTACATTTCTTGACGGCCACCCCGGCGCGATCCGGTTTCTTGAGCTGTTGCGCGAGAAATCCGCCAGCATCTCGGTGCGCGGCGCATTTAGCGCCGAGGTCGTCAATCGACTTTGCCCAGGGCCAGTGCGGATCACGGGGTGTCCTTCACTATTTCATGACAACACCGCGCCTCACATCACCCCGTCACCCCTATTGGCGAGCGACTACCGACGCTTGGGTGTTTCAATCCATACCGGGCTGTCGCAAGGCATTTTTTGCCGGGCGCCGGACGCTGCTCGCGCGCGCCATGGCGATGTGATCGACTACGCCATCCGGTCAGCGTTGTCCGTCGCCATTTTCGAGCAGGGCAATAAACAAGAATACATCATCGCCGCCCACGACCATCCGTTTGATGAACGCCGTCGCGCCGCCCAGGGCGTCTTGCGGGAGATTCGCCTTCATGATCGGATGAAACCGGAAGAACTCATCGCACGCATGGTCAGCGTGAAATCCATCCAGGAATGGCTCGCCAAGGCGCGCGATCTCGACGCCATCATCGGGTTTCGATTTCATGGCAACATGGTCGCACTCTGCCAAGGCAGTCCGTGCTTCTACTATGTTTATGACTCGCGACTTAAAGAATTTTGCGACCTCTATGCCCTGCCCTATGACGACGTGGAAGACGCATGGCGCGATCCGGTCGAGGCCATGCTGGCCCATGATTGGACGAGGGCCAACGAGGCCATGTCGGGATGTTTTGATCAACTGGCCGCGTTCTATTCGGAAAATGGTGTGGCGCATAAGCTGACCAATCCGGATGTGGTGACCGCGTAAGATCCGGTTGAATTAGCCGCCATAGCCGTTTTCACATTGTGTCCCGGCCCCGATTGTCCGGATCGTGATGTGCTGCACGACTATCCGATTAGGGGCCGGCCTTAAAGACTGTTGGAACGCGCACCGAAGTCTTTGGGGATCACACCGTTGTTTGCTCAATCCAATCCGCCCGAACCACCTACCGCACTTACCGAATGGAATAACTCTTGCAGCCCAATGAGAGCACAATGAACGGGTTTGGCGGAGTCAAAGCGATGTGGAAACAAGGCCCGCGCGCCATGGAAGTGATGACGGTCTGTTTGTTCATTGCCATCGCCGCTCTTTGTCTCGCCGCCGCAATAGAATATTCCGGCGCCGGTCAATTGATGTTCACAGCGGGAGCAGCGATTGCCATTTGCGGGGCGGGTTGGCGTTGGCGCTATGCATTCCCCAAACAACCCGCCCGGGCGCCTCACGACGGTGACTTTGACGGTTAGTGCGTCGCGATTTAGGAAAATTCACGCGCGATAATCGCTGACAAAAACGCCACCGCTTGGTCGTCATCCCATTCAGCCGCGCCCTCCAATCTTGCAATCTCACGACCATCAACTCCGAAAACTACCGTGGTCGGCATACCGCGAGCAGCCAAGTCGAAACCAATGTTCAATGTGGGGTCGTGGTAGAATGGAAGGGTCTGGAGTTCATTGTCCTCATAAAACACAAGCGGTTCATCAATACTCGGTTCCAGGCTGACCGGCGCCACTATGAAACGCTCTGATCCCAATTCGGCCTGTAATCGATCGAGACTCGGCATTTCCAGAATGCATGGCGTGCAATTGGTTGCCCAGATATTCAGAAGCACCACCCGGCCGGCCAATTCGCTTAAGCGTATTGGCTGACCTGCAGCATCAAAAATTTCCCTATTGGGGAGCGACACCGCCTCGGGAAGGTTCTCTGTAATTTGCAGTTTCTCGAGTTCTCCGCGCGCAAATCTTTGCAAGGATGCACCGCCCTCGCCGACCGAATTATCGCCGCCCATCGGCTTAATCACCGTCGCATAGCCGAACGCCCCGAGCCCAACGACCAGCATGGCCAGAATAGCGATGGAGCGAATTCGATGGATCACGTCAAAACTCCCAAACTATTGCCCGCCCTGATGTGGATTAATCTGGCGCCTTGGCGATGCATGCGTTGATCGGTTCTGTGCTGGAGATAGGTGCATCTTGGAGCATCGGCAATTGCTTGCGACATTCCTCAATGCGCGACCGTTGGTCTTGCAAGCGCCTTCCCGGCAGGCCATGAAGGGGCGCACTGAGTTTCGTCACCATGACTGCGCCCAGCGCATCGAGAGGGATCCATGAACTATTATCGGGCCGCCGCCATTATCGCGTTGCTCAGCGCCGTCGGCGCCTGTGGCATTCGCGGACCGCTCGAAACGCCGCCGCCACTCTGGGGCAATGAGGCGCGCACACCTCCCCCGCCGCCAGGCCCGTTCGAGCCGGACGAACAACCCAGCCCAGAAGTCATCCTGCCCGAATCTGAGGACGTGGGGAATGACGATCTTGTCGGCGATAATCAAGCCGATGAGGACAGCTGAGTGAACTGCGACCGAGGCGAAGACAGATTAAATCACTGCCATCGGGGCAAAATTGCCGATCTGCGGGCTGGTCCTCCGCCATGCCACTGCTCATATGAACAAATGCTCATAAACTCGCGCCCCAGCTTCTGCTAACATCTCGCCGGATGCGTTTTCGCAAGCGTGGGGGACCAGTTAAACGGCCAATATGGTATTGGCCAACCGCAGTGAATAAACGTGGAACTATGACGAGTCTTTCAACCCGAGCCCGTCGCGCCGTCCGCTTCGCCGCACTTGCGTTGCAATGGGAGCGAACCGCGCGAGTTGTCTGGCCCACCATTGCGTTTCCCACCGCTTACGTCATCCTCGCCTTGTTTGGCGTTTGGGATGCTTTGGCCGACCCGTGGCGCGCCATTGCGCTGGCAACCACCGTGTTCGCCACCTCCTTGTTCTTTGTGATCGGCGTCATTTCACTGCCCTGGCCGCGCGCACGCGACGCCCGCCGGCGGGTGGAGCAAGACAGCGAACTGGCCCACCGACCATTCGAGGCGCTGCATGACCGCCCCGCGAACGCCGACTTGCAGGCGCAGGCCATTTGGCAGGCCCACCAAGAGCGCATGCGCCATGAATTGGAGAAAGCCCGTGCGCGTCGGCCACGCGCGGCTTATGCCGCTTTGGATCGGTATGGTTTGCGCGCTGTTTTGCTCGTGGGGCTCGTCGCGGGCTTTGTTGTGGGCCAAGGCCAGATCGGTGACCGGCTTAGCGACGCTTTTGCATTGGAGCGCTTGTCGCGCACAGCTGAGATTACTCAAGTGGATGCGTGGATCACTCCGCCAAACTACACCGGCCAGCCGCCGATTTTCCTGGGCAAGTCCACAGAACCGGGGGCGCCGGTCGCCGCCCCTGCGGGCTCAGAGCTCGTCGTTCGAGTGACCGGGGCCAATCGGCGTCCCAACGCCACACTGGAGGGAGAGCCCTCACGCAAACGATTGCGCTTTGAGCGCGACGGGCCAGGCGCTTACCAAGCAAAAGCAGTGTTGGAGAACGACGCCACTATACATTTGCGCCGGCCACAGGATCGAGACTGGGTGGCGCTCGTTAGCCCGGACGCACCGCCAGTGGCCAGGATCACCGATGACTTCGACCAAAGTCCCCGCCAAGAGCTGATGGTTAATTTTTTTGCCGAGGACGACTATGCCGGCTTGACCGCGTTTTTGCGCGTCAAACGATTAGATACCGGCGAACAACTTGATTTGGAGTTGCCTGCGCCGGCACAGGGCGTTGAAACCAATGTCGCGCGCCTCGACTTGGTCAAGCATCCCTGGGCCGGGCTGGAAGTGGAAGCGCAAATTTTAGCGCGCGACGCCATGGGTCAGGAGGGACTTAGCGAAATGCGCGTCACCACCCTGCCCACCAAATTGTTCCTCAATCCCTTGGCCGAGGCTATCGCTCATGAGCGCATGGTGTTGCTGCGCGATGACACGCCGTACGCGGACCGTGATTTTATTCCAGGCGCGGGGGCGCGATGGGCCGGCGATGGTCCGTTCATCGATTTGGGAATGACACGATTTGACGGCGCACCGGCTAGCGTGAAGCGGGTACACAGCGCTTTAGAATTGCTGCAAATGGGGGCCAATCGCTTTGGTGGAGATTATTCGGTTCACGCCGCCCTGTCCTATGCTGGTCAAACACTCGAACGGGCAAGCGATCGGTCAGAGCTGGCCGGCTTGGACGAAGTATTGTGGAGTGCCGCCATCAAGGCTGATGGCGGAGAATTGGCCAGCGCGCGCCGCGCATTCGAGGCGGCGCAGCGCGCCTTGGCGGAGGCGCTGGCGCGCGGCGCCAGCGCTGAAGAGCTAGAGCGCCGCGTTCGGGTCTTTCGCGAAGCGGCGGATCGCTACATGGAGATGTTGCTCGCTGAAGCCATCCTAAATGAAAATTTTGCCGAAGGCGGCGGCGCTGGCGGGATGGGCGGCGGCATGCAGTCCACCGACGACTTGCAGGAGATGCTGGACGCACTGGAGGACTTATCGGTCACAGGATCCACCGAAGATGCGCGCAGGCTGCTGCAAGCCCTGTCAGACCGGATCACCAATATGGAGATCCAGTTGAACACCGGCGGCGGCGGGGGCGGCGGCAGCCCGCCCATTCCCTTGGAGGATGCTGAAACCCAGGAAGCCATCGGTGATCTGAGCGAAGTTATCGGCGAACAGCGCGGATTGGCGGACGATACGCAACAACAAGCGCTTGATGGAGAACCCGAGCCGGGTGGCGAAAACGGCGAGGAGGAAAACGGCGGCGGCGGAGGATTGGCCGAGCGCCAGCAAGAATTGGCCGACCGTCTTGGCGGACTGCGCGATCAGCTCGAAGAGTCGGGCGAACAGTCACTGGCGGAAGATCTTGCCCGCGCCGAACAAGCGATGCGCGAAGCCGCCCGCAATTTGCGCTTGGGCGATGAACCCGGCGCGGCGACAGACCAGAGTGAGGCTCTCGATGCACTGCGCAACGCTGCTGAGTCCTACGCCGCCGAACAATTGGCTGAACGATTGGGCAATCTTGAAGACCTGAGCCCAGAAGAGCTTGAACGCCTTAGCGAGCAACTCGGCGTCGACCCCAGCACGTTGGAAGGTGATTTGAGCGAATTGGGAGAACTAGCGCGCCCGTCAGATCCGCTTGGTCGCTCACTGCGCGGTTCACAAAACCTGCTGGACAACGGGTCGAATGTGGATATTCCCGACGGGTTGGACATTGAGCGCGCGCGCGGCATTCTTGAAGAATTGCGCAAACGGGCTGGCGAAAACCAACGCGATGAGGATGAATTGGATTATATCCAACGTCTGCTGGAACTGTTCTAGCCGCCTGGATTATGGGGTGGTTTCGCTGTCTTGGGGCGGCTCGGCTTCGTCCGATGATTGTTCGGCGTCTTGTCGATCGATTGTGGCGGCGCCCGCCGCTCTATCGCGCGGCGCACTTTGATCGTCGATCCTTTCGGTGAGGGTTAATTCTATGTCTTCGGCGCCAGAGGGGATGTTAGAATATGTGAGTGTGAACGGCGCCAGTCCATTGGCCGGAATTTCCACAATGTCCAATACCTCCACCCGATTGAGGACCAGGTCGCCATCTTGATCGCGCAAACGCACACGCACCGAAGGCGCTGGCAACGCCGTCTCGGTCGGATTGGTGATTTCCGCGGCAATCCGAAGACTTTCCCCATTCTCGCGCAATTCGCGTTGGGCAATGATGGACCGGGCATCGATCACCAAACCAGGCACGGGGGCTTCAAGACCGGCAATGGCGTACACCCGGGAGGTTTGGGGCCACATACGCACGACGTCGTCTCGGAATACCACGCCAATCACGCCCAGTCCCGCAACAGCGCCAATACACGCGCCGACCAATGCAAGCGTGTGACGAACGTGCCCATCATGGGCTTCATGCGCCACTTTGACGTGTTTAGGCGTAGCCGGCGACTTTGCCGGGGTGTCAGGTTCAACAGAGATCGGATCTTCATAGATCTGAGGTGGTGGATCATCGGGGGTAATCAGATCGCGATGAATGCGCCATACTGCAGAACACGCAGCACACCGAACAGCCCGGCCCGGTTCTGCTATTTTATGGTCATCCACAAAATAGCGTGTCGAGCATTCAGGACACGTCAGTATCATGGCGTAAAGCTTCCCATCCAATCGCGACTGGAACACCTCTGATTGCACGATGCCACGCTCATCGCCACCCAATCTAGCTCATGCCGCTGAATTAAAGAACGTGGCTGTGAAATACGGGAGCGCCAGCTATGCGCTGCGCGATGTCAGCATCACTCTTCCGCAGGGCTCATTCCATTTTCTGACTGGGCCTTCTGGCGCGGGTAAGACCAGCTTACTGAAGCTCTTGTACCTCACCTTGCGGCCCACGCGTGGGTCTATTTCCCTTTTTGGCCAGGACATGACCAATCCGGACCGGCGACAACTGCCCAAACTTCGCCGACGGATCGGTATCGTTTTTCAGGACTTCAGGCTGATCAATCACCTCAGCGTCTTCGACAATATCGCCCTGCCTTTGCGTATCGCTGGCCGTCGGCGGGATAGCTATGTCGATAATGTCAACGAGCTTATTCGTTGGGTTGGGCTCGCGAACCGTAGCGACTGCGCGCCGGACGAATTATCAGGCGGTGAACAACAACGGATCGCCATCGCGCGCGCTGTGGTTACCAGTCCCGATTTACTTCTCGCTGACGAACCCACAGGTAATGTGGACCCTGACATGGGAGCACGACTCATCAATCTATTGCTTCAGCTCAACCAGCAAGGAGCGGCTGTTTTGGTCGCCACACATGATCCCGAACTGGTTCATGCGGTCGACGCCCCGGTTTTGGAGATCGAAGACGGCGTGTTGACCCGTCGGCGACGAGACTGAGGCAAGCCATGTCGAAAGCACGAACGCCCTCAGCATTAATCCCTGCCGCACCGCGATTTGATCGCCCGCTTTTGTTAGCGATCTCGATCATGGCGGGATTTGCCGCGCTCGCGAGCATCGGTGCGCGAACGGCGTGGTCCACGGCGGGCGACTGGACCGTCAGCCTAAGCCAATCACTCACTGTTCAAGTGCGCAGCGCGGCGGGCCTCACTGGACCGGAAACCGCTGAAGAAGCCGCCGCAATCCTCCGTTCAGCCCGCGATGTCCGCTCCGTTACTGTCATGAAGGCCGAGGACGTTGCCGCCCTCCTCACCCCGTCATTAGGCAATTGGAGCCAAACCGATGAATTGCCGCTGCCCGGTCTTATCGATGTTCAAATCGATGAAAGGTCGGCCAATCAAGTCGAACGGCTCACCGCAGCGTTGCGCGCAGCCGGATTTGATGCGCGGATTGATGATCATTCGGGATTCGCCACCAGTCTGGAGGGACGAGCCAACGCTTTGCGCATCGCTGGAATTGTGATTGCCGCATCGGCCATTGCTGCTGGAGTTCTGGTGACATCCTACGCGGTTCGGGCCAGTTTGGCGGCTCGTCACAATGTGGTGGAGATCTTGCACCTGTTCGGCGCCTATGACCGATACATCGCCAGCGAGGTGAGCCGGCGTTTCTTGGTTCTTGGCGCCAAGGCCGGCGTCATTGGCGCGATTTTTGCCGGATTGGCGATAGCGGGCTTTATGCTTGCGACACAAGGTGATCCAACCGGCGCAACGCAATTCGCGCCGAGTTATTCACCCACTCGTTTGGATGTGGCAATTGTGGGCGCAACCCCCTTTATCACATCCATCGTGGCCGCCGCGTCCGCCCACGGTGCGACGCTGTCGGCGTTAAGGGAATTGGTATGACCGTGTTGGCTGGTGTGATGAGAATTGTCGCATTCGTTTTGATTTCAGCGTTCATTATCGGCGGGCTGACATTCGCGATTCGTGTGACTGTCTCCCAACCGCCCCAGATGTCTGCGGACAATGCGCAAGGCGTGGTCGCGCTCACCGGCGGGGGTGGCGCCAGGATCAAAGAGGCGATGAGACTTTTGGGTTCAGGACGAGCTGAACGCCTTCTGATTTCCGGTGTGAATCCGCAAACACCAAGCGCGGACATTCGCGCCATGGCCAATGGTGATGAACAACTGTTCGATTGCTGCGTGGATTTTGGCCGGTCAGCCACCTCAACGCGGGAAAATGCGCTGGAAATTGCAGCCTGGGCGCGCGAAAACGGCTATACGTCAATCATTGTGGTAACATCGGATTTTCATATGCCGCGCAGCCTTATTGAGATTCGCGCCCAATCACCTGGCGTCACATTCAGCGCTCACCCCATTCCCGGTTCAAAGCAAGGCGGACATTGGTGGCGTGACCCAAAGGCCATACGGCGATTGTCGGTGGAGTACGTCAAGTTCCTCGTCGTGCTGGCCAGTCCTCCGCGCCCGGCACTGGTGGCCGAGGCGGCGCAATGAGACAACTTGGTTCAATCATCTTCGTCATTTGGATGTACGGATTGATGGCGATCATGGCCATTATCTGTTCGCCAGCTTTACTAGGACCGCGGTCCTGGGCCCGCGCATGTCTCCATGTCTGGCTCAAGCTGGTGTTTTGGGGACTGCGCGTGTTTTGCGGTGTGACCTATGAGGTCCGCGGCAAGGAGCATGTTCCCCAATCTGGCGCGCTCGTGGCGATGAAGCATCAGTCCATGTTCGAGACATTGGCGCCTTGGGACATTCTAAAGGACCCCTGCATCATTTTGAAAAAATCACTGACGCAGCTCCCATTTTTTGGATGGTATGCGGTCAAATTGAAGAATATCTCCATTGACCGAGCCGGTGGCGCGCAAACCCTTAAGGCCATGAGCCAATTAGCAGCGACACGGGCAAAGGAAGGCCGGCAAATCCTCATTTTCCCCGAGGGGACGCGCGGCTGGCCGGGAGAAAAAATCGATTACAAACCCGGTGTCGCCATGCTCTACAAACAAATGGGTGTCGCGTGCACGCCAGTGGCGCTCAATTCGGGACTTTTCTGGCCGCCGCACGGCATCAAGCGCAATCCAGGACACATTGTGATGGAATTCTTGCCCCCCATTTCGCCGGGACTGACGCGCGCCGAATTCATGGCGAAACTCGAGGACGCCATCGAAACCGCTTCGGAGGCCTTGCGCCAGGAATCCAAACGCGGCCCCCACGCCGCGCGTGACCTCACCATGAATCGAGAAGAAATCACACAATGAGCGTTCTTGGCTCCCTCTTTCGCGGCCGTGGTCTGCCCATCTGGTTGCCCACATTGATATTTTTGGTCTTGCTTGCTGCTTACGGCATGTATTGGCGCTATGTGCGCGCCGAAGCGGCGGTGATCATTGAAGATACGGTGGCCGATTGGCGCCAGCAGGGCATTGAAACGCGTTGGGGCGATCTCAGTTACGGCGGCTTCCCATTTCGGATCTCCGCACTCTTCAAAGAGCCCGTGATTGTGGGCAATAATCCGGGCTCGCCCATTCAAGTTCGCTCCGATGAACTGCGTCTGCACACCCTACCGCACGATCTTTATACGCTGATCATTGAGCCACGCGGCGTCATCCATACCAATGACGCCAATGGCTCGGTCGTAACGATCGACGCAGATCGTCCCATCGCCAGCATGTCGTTCAAGCCCAATGGCGAAGAAGTGGCTATTGAAACGGGCAAAGCTGAAATCCAACACGAGAACGCCGTGGTGTTGTCGATGGACAGCGGGGCGCTTTACCTCAAGCAATTGGACGACGATGCCCGATCGATGCTGGGATCAATGCGGGTCGAGGCGCCGCTATGGATCGGGATCGATCCTGCAAAAGCGCCCAATACCGGCAATGTGGACCTGGCGATTTCCCATTGGGAATTACTGGCGGTGGGCATCGCCAATTCTCAGGTCCATGATGTTTGGGCCACCGCCGGGGGAAAAATAACCATCAGAGGAGCCGGCCTTTCGTGGGGCGATGCGCGGGCCGCCGTCCAAGGCGCGTTATCAGTGGCGGCCGATGGATATCTTTCCGGCGAACTTGATATTGTGCTCACCGAGCCAGCTGTTGCGCTGGCCCGGCTTGCTGATCTTGGATTGATTGATCGCTCTTCGGTCGGCGCGGTGAGCATGGCTGCAACCATGGCCCAAGACCAAGATCAACGCGTGCGCGTACCGCTGCGCTTCGCCAACGGTGAGATGCGCGCGTTTGGGATCAAGCTTGGCGCTGCACCCATCGTGGGATAACGCCCGACGCGTTGGTCTACCCTCCGAGCGCCTCGATCACCCGGTCATTTGCGGCCGACCCGCCCACGGTCACCCGCAAACAGTCCGGCAGGCCATATCCTGAAAGTTGGCGCGCCACCACGCCATGAGCCTTGAGCGCCGCATCGCCGGCATCCGCGGCCATCACAGCGTCCGGCAAGAAACGCAATAGGACAAAATTTGCCGCCGATCGGACGCCCAAAATGCCTCTGCTCGTCGCCATGCCTTCCAGTCGGGCGCGTTCGCGTGAATTGTGAGCCACTGAGTTCGCCACAAACGCATGGTCGGCCAGTGCGGCTTCTCCGGCCGCCAAGGACGGTGAGGTGACATTGTAGGGACCGCGCAAGCGATGGATCACATCAATGATCGCCTTTGGACCAAAGGCCCAACCCAAGCGCAGGCCAGCCAATCCATGGATCTTCGAGAAGGTGCGGGTCACCACCACATTGTCCGCATCATGCAGCACATCCAACCCAGAAGCGTAGTCGGGGAACTCCGCCGCCGTCACATATTCAGCGTAGGCTTCGTCGACCACCAACACCACATCCGGCGGCAAGCCCGCATGAAGCCGACAGAGTTCGTCCTTGGGCAGATACGAGCCTGTGGGATTGTTGGGATTGGCCACCATCACCAGGCGGGTGCGCGGTGTAACCGCGTCCAGTAAGGCGTCCACATCGGCGGTCAAGTTGCGTTCCGGCGCGGCCACCGGCTTGGCGCCCACCTGCCGGGCCGCAAGGGCGTAGACCAAAAACCCATGCTGCGAATACAGAACCTCGTCACCAGGGCCGGCAAAACCGCGCGTCAACAATTGCAGGAGTTCATCCGAGCCGGCGCCGCAAACAATGCGCGCCGCGTCAATCCCGAAGGCATGCGAGATGGCCCCACGCAGACGTTCCGCGCCACCGTCTGGGTAAACCGCCAACCGCTGAGCGCTGCTCCGCACAGCCTCAGCCGCCAACGGACTGCAGCCCAACGGATTTTCGTTAGCGTTCAGCAACGCCAAATTTGGATGGCTGACGCCATTATGCGCACCGGCTTGGTAGGGGACAATGTCCAATAGTCCCGGACGCGGGCGCGGTGTCCGGCCACCAGTTAGCTCAACGATTGATGTGTTCATGACTTACCTTAGGCCAACTCGTCGATGTGCGCCACGCGCTCCTGTTGGCGCAGCGATGGGCTCGGGGGCTGGTCTGAACACCGGCCGCAGGATCTTCGCGCCCGTAGCCGGTTGAACCACCCGTTTGACCGCCTCAATCATCAACACCCCGCCAAGTCGTGGGACAACCCGCTCCCCGATCCGTTCCATGGTACGCACGGCTCGCGCCACAGCGGGCGATCTGATGGGCGGAGCATACACTGCTCGCGACCAGGCCACGGGCTCCCAGTCGACTTTACGCAATGCGCTATTCAACTGCCCTTTAGTGAACGGACGACCATGGCCAAAGGGCGTCGAGTCCACTCGGCTCCACAGGCCTCGGCGATTGGCGGCAATAATCAGCATCCGTCCCGAGGGGGCGGTGACCCGCAACATTTCGGTCAGCAATGCGCTCAACTCCCCGGTTTCCTCAACGGCGTGGGCCACAATCACGCGATCAAATTGAGACTCGCGAAATGGCGTCTGACATTCTTCGCACAGCACCGCGCGCATCGGACCGTCTGGCGGCCAGCACTCGCTGCCCTGCAAAGCCGGCATGGCGGCAATGACCGACCGGGCATTGGTGGTATAAGGCGACAAAAATGGAGTCGCATAGCCGAAGCCCAAAACGTCCATGGAACGCGCGTGCGGCCATAACGCAGTCATGCGCCGAACGATCATGCGTCGCGCTGCTCGGCCAAGATGGCTCGCATAAAACGCTCGCAAATCAGTCACGTCCATGCGCATTGGCGCAGATCCTCATGCCGGTGCTGTCAGCGATATAGGATAACCCAAATAGCGCTGCGACGAAAAATATGTCGATCGGCGGCGTCCGGGCACTTGACCCAGACGGACGATAATGGATCGTCATGTCATGACGCTTTTGGTGAAACAATTTCCCTGTCTGCACGACAATTACGGGTTTCTGGTCCACGACCCAGACACCCGAGAGACGGCGACGATCGACACGCCTGACGCCGAGGTCATTCTGGAGGCGGCGCGAGAAGCCAATTGGCCGATCACCCAAATCTGGAACACCCACCACCATCACGACCATATCGGCGGCAATGACGCAATCCGCGAAGCGACTGGCGCGCGCATTGTGGGGCCGGCAACGGAAACACACCGCATTCCCCACATTGATCAGCACGTTCATCATGGCGAAACGGTGGAACTGGGGACAAGCCAGGCCCAGGTCATCGAAACGCCCGGCCATACATTGGGTCATGTCGCCTATCACTTCCCCAACGATGGGATTGTGTTTGTTGGCGATACGCTATTCGCCATGGGCTGTGGGCGCTTGTTCGAAGGGACGGCTGAACAGATGTGGCAAAGTCTGAGCGGCTTGCTCGCTCTGCCTGACAACACCACAGTCTATTGCGCCCACGAGTACACCTTGGCCAACGCAAAGTTCTGCCTGACGATCGAACCAGAGAATACCGCACTACAGGTGCGCGCCGCGGATGTGAGCGCGAGGCGCGAACGCAATGAGCCCACGGTGCCCACGACCATCCGTCTCGAGCGCGAAACCAACGCATTCGTGCGCGCTCACTCGCCCGAAATCCGCGCGCGGCTAGGCCTGGAGGGCGCATCTGATGTCGACGTGTTCGCGGAGATTCGGCGGCGAAAGGATTCGTTTTGATTGATCCGTCTACGCATCGCGAAATTGAGGTATATGACAGGACTGGGTAAGCGCATCTTGGGGAATAACCGATGAAGAGTGTTTTCGTGTCTATGGCGATCGCAGGTCTGGTTACAACGTCCGCATTTGGTGATGACGCGCGTGAAGTGCGCGCGTTGATTTCTGGGGCCGAGGCTGCATTTCGAACGTGTGACGCAAGAGCCTGGGAAGGCCTGTTGTCAAACACCGCCACCATTTTCTTCGCTGGAGGACCGGTGCAATCTAAGTCCGATCATCAAGCCTTCATGACCAGCGAATGCGAAGCTGGGGTCAAATATGACGGCGCCTTTGAAATTCTGGATCTCACAGTGTCCGGCGATCTGGCGGTCGCCCACGGCTATTGGTCAGGGAATTACGTCCCCCCAAGCGGCGATCCGGTGTGGAGCAAGAGCCGCGTGACCTATATCGCCACGCGCGACGGCGGCGGCTGGAAGACCTACCATTTGCACATTTCTCCATTAAGCTAAGGGCGGCCAGACGCAGATGACCCCGTTCGCCGCTCCGTCCGGTGATCTACCCGCCAAAGAGGTGATCAAGCTGCTTAAGCTCGAGCGCCATCCCGAAGGCGGCTGGTTTCGCGAAACCTACCGCGATGGGAGTGTGGTCAATGGCCGCTCTGTGGGTACGGCGATCTATTATCTGCTTGAAGTGGGCGATGTTTCCGCCTGGCATCGGGTGGATGCAGCCGAAATTTGGCATTGGTACGCCGGTGGTCCGCTGGTCTTGACGGTGTCAGAAGCCGGCGAAGGCGCTCAGACGATCACTCTTGGTCCTGATCTGCGCCACGGCCAACGCCCACAGGCCATCGTGCTCGCCCATTGGTGGCAAACAGCGGAAAGCCTGGGCGCTTGGACGTTGGTGGGCTGCACCGTCTCGCCAGGCTTTGAGTTTACTGGCTTTGAATTGGCGCCCGAAGATTGGCGGCCCAAATTGTGATGCGCGCGCTCGCCGCCTAATACATGTGTTGACCGCCATTGATCGACAGTGTCGAGCCGGTGATGAAGCCCGCCTCGTCCGCCACCAAAAACGCCACGCCGCGTGCGATCTCTTCGGCATGGCCGAGCCGTCCAACCGGAATGCGCGATTTGATCTTCTCCAAGACGTCCGCAGGAACAGCCGCCACCATATCGGTATCGATGTATCCAGGCGCGATGGCGTTGACCGTAATATTACTGCGCGCGCCTTCTTGAGCCAGGGCTTTGGTGAAGCCGTGAATGCCCGACTTGGCGGCCGCATAATTGACCTGACCGTATTGTCCGGCCTGACCGTTTATCGAGCCGATATTCACAATCCGGCCGAATTTGCGTTCATTCATGCCTGCCCAAACACACTTCGCCATGTTGAAACAACCGCCCAAATTCACGTCCAGCACTTCTTGCCACATGTCGTGATCCATGCGCTTCATTGTGCCGTCGCGGGTAATCCCTGCATTGTTGACCAACACATCCACCGGTCCCAGTTCCTTGGTGATGCGTTCAACTTGTTCTTGGCACTGATCAAAGTTCGACACATCGAACTTGTAAACGTTAATGCCCACTTCTTCGGCGCACGCCTGAGCCTTTTGATCATTCCCAGCATAGTTGGCGGCGACTTTCATGCCACCATCCTTCAGTGCAGCGGAAATTGCCTTGCCAATTCCCCGTGTTCCCCCAGTGACAATCGCAACGCGCGTCATGATGTCCTCCCTTGCACCGCCGTATACTCGGCCTTCGACTCAGTTTCGCGCGGTAACGATAGACTGATCCGAGTGCACGATGCTATGGCGAACCGGGGCTTGATGGCATTTAATCCAAATCAATTTCCCGTCGGATTGAATCCTCAAGTGTCCCGCGTCGCTCAATCAGTCGCATTTCTCCGTCTTGTGTCACAAGAATAGAGGCCGGCCGATTCATTGAATTGTAGTCATTCATCATGGCGTGAGAATATGCGCCGCAACCAGCCATCACCATGATGTCGCCCACTTCGATTTTGGCAAATTCGCGCGGTTTGGGCGCGCCGTCAGCGTCCACGGTGAATAAATCCCCTGATTCACACAAATAGCCGGCCACGACATAGTCCTGGGCTATCCCTGCGGGGCGAGGCGAATGGGCGATAAACCGGATCGGATGAAAGCTGCCGTACATGGCGGGGCGAATATTGTGGTTCAGCCCAGAATTCACCGTGGCGAATCTGAGGCCAGGGGCTATGTCTCCATTGTCCAGAAATAGATCGGCGGTTTTCTTGACCGAACGCACTTCGGCGAGCAGCAATCCAGAACTGGCGACGATGAACCGGCCCGGCTCGAGTTGAAGGCCGATGGTGCGGCGCATCCGCTTGCTGAACATGTCCATGAGGTCACTGACCGCCGCGCCCCACTCCGTTAACATCATGTCCGGATCGGAGGATTCACCGTAGTTCACCGGCAGCCCACCACCCAGGTTCACCGTCTCTATCTCCGGAAACTGTGCGGCCAAGTCGAGAAAACTCTCCTGAATTCTCAGCCATTCGCGCAAATCAGCGCCCGAACCGATATGACAGTGCACACCCGCAATGGTGAGCCCATGTTCTCGGGCCTTGGCTTTGGCGGCGTCGATCTGATCGAAATAGATACCATGCTTGCTCTGTGGCCCGCCCGTATTGACACGATGATTGGCGCCATGCCCCTCGCCTGGATTGATACGCAATGAGCAGCGAGTTCCACCCGCACGCACAAGCAAGTCCATTTGATCGAGCGATGTGCAATTGACCAGCACATGGTTGTCAACCAAGCGCCGATAATCCTCCAAAGACGCACCCTCGCCCGTGTAATAGATTTCGTGCGGTTGGAACCCGGCCATTTGAGCGCGCAACACTTCATTGATCGATGACGCATCGACCCAAAAGCCCTCTTCGTGAATAATCCGCAAAATCGCCCTCAATGTCAGCGACTTGCACGCAAAGCGCAGCTGTGTGTTGGGATACCTCATGGCTTGGCGCAAAGTGGCGCATTGGCGGCGGATTGTTGCCTCGTCGAACACATAGAGCGGTGCGCCATACTCCTTCACGGCCCGTTTGAGCAGCACGTCGTCGCGATAGAGCGGACAATCCTCAACGGACTTGTGAGTCGACGCCGTGTCGACGCGGGCAAGATCAATCATGGAACAATCACATCGATTTTGGGTTATGGCGCGACATCAATGATCCGAGCGCCGAATACCGTATAGTGCCGCAATGCAGCATCACTTGCACATCGCAATTATGCGATTGTGCTTGCAAATCCACCATTCACCTGCCGCACCGAACAACACAGCGCGACACACCGTCAAAAACAGAGCTTATTTCCAAAATTTTTCATTCCCATTGCCACAGCCAAGCCGTTTCGCAATGCAATATATGCGTGGAGTTTCATAATCAGCGCTGCAAATCATTGCAGAAATTTCCACAACCGGAGTAAGATGGCGCAAATTACAATGAACCGGGGAGGATGACATGGCGATTGGATGGCCTCGCGCAAGGCGAAACATGACCATTGGCGGTCTTGCAGCGTTGCTCACCGCATGTGTCGCGCCACCTCCTCCAACGGTCGACATGCCATCGCCAGCTCCGGTTTCACAAATTGAACGCATTGAGCCGCCGCATTGGTGGGTTGGCTTTGAGGACAACGAACTACAACTGCTTGTCCATGGTGAGGGTGTTGGATCACTCGAGCCGCAAATCAATGATCCTCGCGTGGACATCGTCCGGATCGAACGGGTGGAAAACCCCAACTATTTGTTTGTCTACCTCGATATCGCCGCCAATGCTCAGCCAGGGCCCGTGGACATCTTGTTTGCACAGGGCGGCGAAGTCATCGGTGGTCACCGCTATCAGCTTGATGCGCGGCGCGATGGCTCCGCCCTGCGCGAAGGTTTCGGCCCGAGCGACACGATTTACCTGATCACACCAGATCGGTTCGCCAATGGCGACCCGGGTAATGATGAAGTGGCGGGATACGACGATCTGCTGAACCGAGGCGAACTGTATGGACGCCATGGCGGGGATTTGGCCGGCATTCGCAACAATCTCGATTACATTGAAAGCATGGGCTTCACCCAAATTTGGCTGAATCCTGTTTTGGAAAACGCCATGGCCGAGCACAGCTATCACGGCTACGCCCAAACCGATCTTTACAAAGTTGATCCTCGATACGGAACGAACGAGGATTATCGCGCCCTCTCGGCCGAGGCGAACACGCGCGGCATCGGCCTAATCAAAGATATTGTTTTGAATCACATTGGTTCAGGCCATTGGTGGATGGACGATTTGCCCACGCCAGACTGGATCAATCATGGCGGGGAGTATGTGAACACGACACACCAGCACACAGCTGCCCTCGACCCATACGCGCCCGATGTGGATGTCGCCGATTTTACTCAGGGCTGGTTCGTCCCGACCATGCCTGACATGAACACGGACAACCCCTTGCTGGCCGACTATTTGATCCAAAACTCCATCTGGTGGATCGAGTATGCCGATCTGTCCGGCATTCGTTTAGATACTTACGCCTATCCTGGGCACGACATGGTTTCCGCCTGGATGGACCGGATCACCCTGGAGTACCCGAACTTCAACGCGGTCGGCGAGGAATGGGTGCTTAATGCGAGCCTCATCGCCCGCTATCAGCGCGCGCCAGATGCAACGCCCAACGGCAAGCCCTTGTCGCCGTCAATGATGGATTTTCCTCTGCAAGATGCAATGCGCCGCGGGCTCACCGAGGACGATGGCTGGGGCAGCGGCCTGATCAAGCTTTACGAAGTCATGGTCAATGATCCGCTCTATCCTGCGCCCAATGAGCTGACCATCTTTGTGGATAACCACGATATGGACCGCATTCACACCCAGATGGGCCGCGATCCGGCGCTGACCCGCATGGCGTTTGTGTGGCTGGCGACCATGCGCGGCATACCTCAGTTTTATTATGGCAATGAGGTTCTAGCGACCAACGCCACGCCCGGCCACCACGGCGAGATCCGAAGCGAGTTTCCTGGCGGCTGGCCCGATCACGCCGACAACGCCTTTACCGGCGAAGGATTGATTGACGAACAGCGCCAGATGCAGGACTTCGTGCGTAACCTGTTCACTTGGAGAAAGACTGCGAGCGCCGTGCATAATGGAACATTGACCCACTATGCGCCTGTCGTGAGTAATGAGGAAGTATCGCCGCTTCAGCACACCTATGTTTATTTCCGCGACAATGGCGAACAAACCATTATGGTCATGCTGTATAAAGGTGATGAGGCGTTCACGCTTGATACCGAGCGTTACGCCCAAAATCTCTACGGGGCGTCTGAAGCCACAGACGTGCTGACCGGACGCCGTTATCAGATCGATGCGGGTCTGCCCATCGCGCCGCGTTCGGCGATGGTCCTGGAAATTCAATAAGAAAGAATCACTTGAGCCGTTGGGAGAGGCCCATGTTACCAAATATCCGCACTGCCGCCATCGCCGCTGCAAGTTTATTGCTTTGGGGCGCCCCCATCGCCCCAGCCCTGGCGCAGGACGCCGCTGAAGAAGCGCAATTGGACCAAGAACGCGCGTCAGCGAGCTCGCCTGACGGCCGGATCATGTTTGAAACGTGGAGCGAAAGCGGCCAACCCCTTTATCGCGTCCTGTTCGACGGCGAGGAAGTCGTGCATCCTTCCCGACTTGGTTTTCGCTTCGCCGAGGGCGAAAACCTCGAAGGCGGCTTAGCTCTAGCAAGCATTGACGTATCCTCGGCCGATGACACCTGGGAGCTGCCCTGGGGTGAACGCCGCGAGGTGCGTGACCATCACAACGAGGTGTTCGCGGTCTTCCACGACAATGAGAACACAGACCGGGGTTTTGCCGTGCGCGCCCGGGTATTCAATGACGGGCTTGGTTTCCGCTATGAAGTGCCTGCCGGCGACACTGCGAGCCAGCGGGCAATCGTCAATGAGCTGACCACATTCGCTCTGCCGGCCGAGGCGGATGCGTGGTGGACCTGGGCGGGCGGCTACAACCGCTATGAAGAGATCTACAAGACCACGACCGTGGCGGACGTGTCGCGTGCGCACACGCCCTTTACGGCGCGCACACAGGACGGTGTGCACATCGCCATCCATGAAGCCGCACTGGTGGACTATGCGGGCATGTGGCTAACCCAGCAGCGTCCAGGCGTTCTGCACGCTGATCTTGCCCCGGCGTATGACGGCGTGAAAGTGCGCACTGAGGGTGCGTTCACCACGCCTTGGCGCACAATCCAAATCGCCGACGAGGCCGTGGGCCTGATCAACTCTGACCTGATCTTAAACTTGAATGAACCGAACGCGTTGGGCGATGTGTCTTGGGTCAAGCCTGGGAAGTATATCGGCATTTGGTGGGGCATGCATTTGGGAACCATGACCTGGGGCTCAGGTCCACTTCACGGCGCCACCACAGAGCGTACGCGCGAATACATCGATTTTGCCGCCGAGCATGGCTTTGACGGTATTTTGGTCGAAGGCTGGAATGTGGGCTGGGACGGTGATTGGTTCTCCAATGGCGATGTGTTCAGCTTCACTGAGCCCTACCCCGATTTCGATCTCGAGGCCCTCACCGATTATGCGGCAGAGAAAGGCGTTTACCTGATCGGCCACCATGAAACCTCAGGCGGCGTCACCAATTATGAAAACCAGCTTGAGGACGCGCTTGATCTCTATGCACGCCTTGGCGTTCCAGCGATCAAGACCGGATATGTGGCCGATGGCGGCGAACTCATGTGGCGCGATGAGGATGGCGTTGCGCGCTATGAATGGCATGACGGACAATTTGCGGTGAACCATCACATGCGCGTGGTGCAAGAGGCCGCCGAACGTCAGATTTCGATCAATCCCCACGAACCCATTAAAGATACCGGCCTGCGCCGCACCTACCCCAACTGGGTCACGCGAGAAGGCGCGCGCGGCCAAGAATACAATGCATGGGGCGAGCCGGTGAACCCGCTTGACCATATCCCGGTGATGACGTTCACGCGCATGCTGTCGGGCCCGATGGACTTCACGCCAGGCATTTTTGACTTGGAGTTCGATCGTCCAGAACCTGATGGCCGCTCCATGCAGATCAAGAGCACGCTCGCCCGTCAATTGGCGCTCTATGTGTTGATTTACAGCCCCATCCAAATGGCGGCGGATTTACCGGAAAACTATTTGGAAAAACCGGACGCCTTCCAGTTCATCAAGGACGTTCCGGCTGATTGGGAGCACTCCATGGCTCTGCAAGGCGAAGTGGGCGATTTCATTGTCACCGCTCGCCAGGAGCGAGGCGGGGATGACTGGTATCTTGGCGCGGCCACCGACGAAGAAGCGCGCACGGTTTCGGTTCCTTTGTCCTTCCTCAATGCCGATCAGGATTATGAGGCTCAGATCTATCGCGATGGCGATGACGCGCACTGGGAAACCAATCCCTACGCGTTTGCGCGTGAAACCCGCATGGTGACCGCCCGCGACACCTTGGAGATTTCCTTGGCGCCAGGCGGCGGGGCGGCCGTGCGTTTTGTCGCCCAATCAAGCGCGGATTGATGACGAAAAGCCAAGCTGGGAGCGACTGTCATGGATGGTTTCATTCGCGTCGTGTGCATTCTGGCATGCGTGATCTCAGGCTCTGTCGCCGCGCAAGACAATTCATCGCGCCATGAGCCACAGCCCTATATGCAGGTTGAGCATCCTGATTGGACGCATGATGCGGTGATCTATCAGCTCAACACGCGGCAATTCACTAAGGAGGGCACATTTGCGGCCGCCATGGAGCAATTGCCGCGCTTGGCCGAATTGGGCATAGACATCATCTGGCTGATGCCGATCCACCCCATTGGTGAGAAAAACCGCAAAGGAACGCTCGGCAGTCCCTATTCGGTCAAAGACTATCGCGCGGTAAACCCTGAGTTTGGAACCTTCGAGGACTTCCGGGCCTTTGTCGACGCCGCCCATGCCCTGGACATGAAGGTGATCCTGGATTGGGTGGCGAACCACACGGCCTGGGACCATCCTTGGGTCGAGACCAACCCGGAATGGTATGAGCGCGACTGGTCCGGTGATTTTCGCCCCACGCCGTGGTGGGATTGGTCCGACATCATTGATTTGGACTTCTCCCATCCCGAACTGCGCCGCGAGATGGCCGACGCCATGGCGTTTTGGGTGCGCGAGGCTGACATCGACGGCTTCCGGTGTGATGTGGCCGGTTATGTGCCGCTGGACTTTTGGGAAACGGTCCGCGTTGAATTAGAGGCGATCAAGCCGGTGTTTATGCTGGCGGAATGGGACCAGCGCGACGCTCATGTCCGCGCCTTCGACGCCACTTACGCGTGGGGCTGGAACAACGCCATGCACGCCATCGCCATGGGTGAGGCCGACACCGGCGCGCTTTATGGCTATTATTCTGGCAATGAAAGCGCCTTCCCTCGCGACGCCTATCGTCTGATGCATGTGTCCAATCACGATCAGAATTCTTGGGAGGGCGCCCAATTTGAACGGTTCGGCGACGCCCTCAAGCCCGCCATCGTCTTGTCGGTCACCGGGGATGGCATTCCCATGATCTATAACGGCCAAGAAGCGGGCAATGAAAAGCGCCTGGAGTTTTTCGAGGACGATCCGATCGCTTGGCGGGAACACCCGATCGGTGACCTCTACAAGACGTTATTCGCCTTGAAAAAGAGCAATCGCGCACTTTGGAATGGCGCGGCCGGCGCACCCATGGTTCAAGTGCTCAACTCTCGATCCCAGCAGGTGTTTTCCTTTGTGCGACGCCACGATAATGGCGACGCCGTGTTTGTGGTGCTGAACCTGTCTGACCAAATCCAGCCCGTGGAATTCGGCGACGGACCGCACAAAGGCGCCTACACGGAGCTGTTCTCTGGTGACGAATTCGTGTTTGGCGACGAAGCCTCTCTGGACCTCCAGCCGTGGGGCTATAGCGTGTTTGTGCACACCGGCGATTAGACCGGGGCCGCCAACGCTGCCGCCTCTCGAGCCAATTCAGTGATGTCCGACCAATGCTCGGCCTCAACCAGTTCTTTTGGCGCAAGCCAAGAACCGCCGACGCAAGCCACATTGGGCAGGCTCAGAAAATCGCGAGCATTGGCCATATTCACCCCGCCCGTCGGGCAAAACACCACGTCGGGAAACGGTCCGCTCAGCGCCTTAAGCATGGATGCGCCACCGACTACAGACGCGGGAAATAGCTTGAACCGGGAATAGCCGTGCTCAAGACCCAGCATCACGTCTGATGCCCCGCCGCTTCCTGGAATAAACGGGATAGGACTGTGCGAGCCCGCGGATAACAAGTGCGGTGTCAAACCCGGTGATATGGCGAACTTGGCCCCTGCTTTAATCACCGCCTCCAGGTCAGACGCGTTTAAAACCGTACCAGCTCCAACAATCGCATCCGGCGCTTCAGCGGCGATGGCGCGAATGGCGTCGAGTGCAGCCGGCGTGCGTAGTGTCACCTCCACAAGTGGACAACCACCGGCTACGAGCGCGCGCGCCAGCTCCACGCCAGCCTTAGCGCTCTCCACTACAACCACTGCCATCACCGGTGAGGCGCGCATGATTTGATCGGCATTCATGGGTTAACTCCAGTAGAGCGGACCGCCGCCCGCCTCAGCATCCGCAGCATGGTCGCGGAACAGGGTAAACAATTCGCGGCCCACGCCCTGAGTGCGGTTGACGCGCAAGGTCTCAGGCTCCCGGCGGGACCATTCCTCAGCATTGACCTTGGCTTCAAGCACGCCGGCCGCCGCGTCGATCCGAATCACATCCCCGTCGCGCACCTTGGCCAACGGACCACCGGAGGCTGCTTCGGGCGTGACGTGGATCGCCGCCAGTACCGCGCCCGACGCCCCTGACATGCGCCCGTCGGTGAGCAGCGCCACGCGTTGTCCCCGATCCTGCAGCACGGACAAGTGCGGGGTGAGCTTATGCAGCTCCGGCATGCCGTTGGCCTTGGGTCCCTGAAAGCGCACCAAGGCCACCACGTCCTTGCCGTCCAGGGCGCCAGACTTCACATCGGCTTCCAACGATGGCTGATCGGTGTAAACGCGCACTGGCGCTTCGATCGCACGGGCGTCGGATGGCACGGCGGAAACCTTGACAATCGCACGACCCAGATTGCCCCGCACGAGGCGCAAACCGCCCTCATCGTCAAACGGATCATCAGCGGGGCGAAGGATATCTGTATCCAATGAATGATCGGGAATGTCGCGCCATTTCAGCGTGTCGCCATCGAGGTAGGGCTCACGAGTATAGGCGTGCAGCCCCTCGCCCGCCCCTGTTCTGACGTCGCCATAAGCGAGCCCGGCCTTGATCAATTCGCGAATGACAAATTGCGTGCCGCCAGCCGCCTGGAAATGGTTCACATCCGCCGTGCCATTGGGATAAATCCGCGCCAACAACGGGGTGACTTTCGACACTTCCGCTAAATCGTTCCAATCAATCACGAATCCACATGCGGCCGCCATCGCCACCAAATGCATCGCATGATTGGTCGACCCCCCTGACGCATTGAGCGCCACTATGGCGTTGATGATGGACCGGGAGTCGATCACCTGCGCGAACGGGCGATAGTCATTGCCCAGATGCGTAGTGCTGGCCGCTAGACGAACGGTTTCCTTGGTGATGGCGTCGCGCAGGGGTGTGTTTGGCGCCACGAAGGCTGACCCCGGTGCGTGCAAGCCCATGATTTCCAACAGAAACTGATTGGAGTTTGCGGTGCCGTAGAATGTGCATGTCCCCGGCGCGTGGTAGGAGGCAGCTTCGACTTCCAGCAATTCCTCGCGCGTGGCCTCGCCCTTGGCGTAGAGCTTGCGCACGCGCGCTTTTTCCGGGTTTGGAATGCCGGACGGCATGGGACCTGCGGGCGCAAACAAAATCGGCAGCTGGCCAAAACGGGCTGCGGCGATGAACAGGCCGGGCGCGATCTTGTCACATACGCCCAGCATGATCGCCGAGTCGAAGGCTTCGTGCGACAAAGAAACGGCCGCGGACAGCGCAATCACGTCGCGCGAAAACAAAGACAAATCCATGGAGTCCTGGCCCTGAGTGACCCCATCGCACATGGCCGGCACACCGCCGGCGACTTGGGCCGTGGAGCGCGCTTCGCGGGCCGCGGCTTTGATCACATCGGGAAATCGCTCAAACGGCTGATGGGCGGACAACATGTCATTAAACGCGGTCACGATCCCGATATTGGGGATCTGCAATCCCTTCATGTCACCTTTGTCGTCCAAAGACGCCGCCATCACGTGCGCGAGATTTGAGCACGACAACGCAGCGCGCGCTGGCCCGTCGCGACGAGCGGCCTCCATATCCTCAAGATACTGGGCGCGGGTTTCGCGTGAGCGCGTTTCAATGCGTTCGCGAACTGCTTCAATGGACGCATGCATAAGCTTTCTCCCGTTAGGGTCGCCACACAAACTCAATGCGGTCAGTGCCTGTGTGCACCACATGGGCGAGCGGTGAGCCCTCAGGACCAGAGCGCTTCGCCGCCTCGAACGTCTCGCGTTTTTGCTCGCCTTTTGCAGCGATAACAATGAGGTCCGCCGCCAGCAATGCCGGCATGGTCAAACTGACACGGCCGTGAGGCGCTTCGGGCGGCAAAGGATCAGGTGTCGTGAGCAGCGTGGTTGGATGGCGCTGGGTCATTGCTTCAATCATACCCTCGCCGGCGGGAAATATGGACGCCACGTGCTGGTCGTTGCCAAAGCCCAACAATATCGCGTCCGGCTGAAAGTCCTCAGGCGCGTCTTCAAGCGCTATGATCCTCGCGCCTGCGACGTGGCCCGCGCCCAGCGCATCGCGCAGCATGGTCAGATTGCGCGCGGGATGGTCGTCGGCGACCCGGCGATCATCGGTGGGCGCGATAGTGATCTGATTCCACGGCAAATCAGCACTTGCTAGTTTGCGCAAGATGGGTCCCGGCGTTCCGCCCCCGGCCGCCGCCAACGCCGCTGATCCCTTTTTTGCGACCGCATTGGACAAGACGGCCGCAAGTTCGTCCGCCGCCACAGCAGCCCAAGCGTCTTCGCTTTCTAATTCGTGGATGTTGATGGCCATCAATCTACCCAACTGCGCCCAGTGCGCTCGATGAGCGCGACCGCTGCGCTCGGCCCCCATGTGCCCGCCGTGTAGGATTTGGGCGCGGCTTGGGTCTGATCCCAATGAGTACTGATGCGGTCAATCCAGGTCCACGCCGCTTCCACCTCGTCTCGACGCACAAACAATGTGGTCTCCCCGCGCAACGCATCGAGCAACAAGCGCTCATAGGCAATCCGCCTGCGGTAGGACTGAAATGCCTCGGTCAGCGAGAGATCTAAATTCACCGGCTTCATCCGCATGCCTTCCAGCCCAGGCTCTTTGGTCATCACACTCAGATTGATCGTCTCTTCGGGCTGTAGGCGAATGCGTAATACATTGGCCATCGCCCCCGAACCATCACCAAAAATATTATGAGGCAATGGGCGAAACCGGACGATGATCTCCGTGCGCCGCTCGGGCATGCGTTTGCCCGTGCGTAGGAAAAACGGGACGCCAGCCCAGCGCCAATTTGACACCTCAGCATGGATCGCAACAAAGGTCTCCGTGCGGCTTGTGGCCCCCTCGGATTCCTCGGCATAGCCGGGCGCCGCCGCACCGTTGGCCAGCCCGCGGGCGTATTGGCCGGACACAACGCGCGCATCCACGTCCGCACCGTCAATCGGACGCAGAGAACGCAGCACCTTGATCTTTTCGTTGCGCACCGAGTCGGGATCAAATTTGGCAGGCGGCTCCATGGCGAGCAGGCAGACAAGCTGCAGCAAATGATTTTGCACCATGTCCCGTAACGCGCCGCTATCGTTATAATACGCCCAACGCCCCTCTACGCCGACAGTTTCGGCAATCGTGATTTGGACATGATCGATGGACGCCGCATTCCACAACGGCTCAAACAAGATATTGCCGAACCGCAGCGCCAACAGATTCTGCACCGTCTCCTTGCCCAGATAGTGGTCAACGCGGAAAACGCGCGCTTCATCAAAGGCGGCCGCCACAGCGTCATTGATCGCACAAGACGAGGCCAGGTCTTTGCCGATGGGCTTTTCCAAGACCACACCGGCTGCGGGGTCCGCCAATCCAGCGTTGGACAATCCATCACACACAGCGCCATACAGCGAAGGACTGATCGCCAAGTAATGCAGCGTGGTCCCTGCATCCACGCCCAATTTCGATTTTAACGCGTCAAAGTCTTTGGCTTGGCTTGCATCCACGCGACTATAACTCAGTCGAGCAAGAAATTGTTGAAGCGTTGATTTATCCAGTCGCCCAGCAGGGAGATATTGCTTCAGCGCTTTTCCAACGGTGTCTTTAAGTTGCGCATCATCCATCTCAGAGCGCGCCGCGCCAATGATTCGGCATGGCTGCGGCAACAAGCCGTCGGCCTCTAGGTTATAGAGCGAGGGCCAAATCATGCGTTGGGACAGATCCCCGGTCGCGCCATAAAGCACGATTGCGGTGGCGAAAGTGGGATTCATTAGACGTGCACCTGTACTGTTTTGGCGTCCTCGAGCAGGAGCCGAGCGCCCATCAACCCCAAATCTTTGGGCGTCGCAACGTGCGTTGGGTAATCACGCAGCATATCCAGGCCCGGTCCGCGCTGCTCAAAGCGCGCACGAAACCCGCCGCGTTTCAATACATTCACCAGTGAGTTGGCAATACCTCCAATCAAAACAACGGATGTCGCGCCTTGGGCTAATGTAATGTCACCACAAACGGATCCGAAAATCTTAGCAAAGCGATCAATCACATCGACACACAATTCGTCTTCTTTCTCCTTGGCGCGACGCACAATTTCCGGTCCCTGGATCGCGTCCACATGCTGGTCCGCCAAAGCGCCCATGGCCCGATAAAGCCGAACCAAACCTGGTCCTGAAATCACGTGCTCGTTTGTCACCCGGCCCAAATGCTGGCGCCACAGGCTCAGCAACTGCATTTCCAGATCGTCATGGGGCGCAAAACCCACATGCCCGCCTTCAGTGGCGGTCACATGACGCCAAGCCGGCGCAGCATTGGCCACACCCAATCCTGTTCCCGGCCCCACTACTGCGATTGATCCGGGCATGGGGGGAGAGGATGGCTTGCCAATCCTCGTGCGGTCGCCGTCGCCAAGGTCGAGAACCGCGCGCGCCTGCGCGGCCAGATCATTGGCCAAGAGCACTTGGTCAAGTCCCAACGCTTGCTCGAGCTTTTCGCTGTCAAACTGCCAGCTCGTATTGGTCAGCTTCGCGCGCCCGTCGGCCACAATCCCCGCCACCGCCAATGCGGCGCGCTTGGGCTGAGGCGCGTTGGTCGAGGATAAAAAGGACTGGATCGCTTCTTCTGGCGAAGGAAAGTCATCGGTGGAGTAAACTTTGGCGATGCGGCCGGCGGCTGCGTCACCGCTCTCCAAAAGTAGGCGACAATTCGTGCCCCCAATATCAGCAAGCAAAACCGGCTCGTCTCCGATTTGCGCCGATGACACGGTGCCCATAACCATCCCTCACGCCCATCAATCGATTGACCACTAACCGTGCAACGCGCGCTATTGTCTACACCTTCCGGTGCAAAAAACCGCAAAACAGCGCGTTGAATACGATTGTATCGCCGGCTTTGCCGCTTTCCCCTCGTTTGGGGCTGTGCAGCATTAACTGATTGAGCGTAAGGTCTCGTCGCTCGATGGAGCACGGGAGCAACGCCATGGAACATGACACTCTGGTTTTCGACGGTTCTTCTCCTGCAGAACTGGTTGATCCACCCGCGCCTCAGCCGATTCTCACCGACCGAGCTGGTGACGACCCTCATGGATTCTACCGAAAATGGCGGGCGATTTCACCGCTGGTGGAGTTTCGCGGCGACGATGCCCCCGTCGATCTCCTCCAAGCGACGCGCCATGACGACGTGCAGCAGCTCGTCAGCGATCCGCGCACTCGCCAGTTCGAAACCGAATTGCTCGGCTTTCGCGGAATTTCCAGCGGTCCGCTGTTTGATTTTTACGACAATGTGATGTTGGCCTCGAACCCGCCGGTGCACCAAAAACGACGCGCCCCGCTTTCACGGACTTTCGCGTTCAAACTTATGGACGCATGGCGCCCCCACATTCGCGCATTGGCGCACCAATTGATCGATGAAGCAACGCACAATGACGAAATCGACTTCACCACCAATGTCGCCGCGCAATTGCCGCCGCGCATCGTGGCCTCGGTCATGGGGTTGGACCAAGTGGATGTCGACCACTTCCTAGCCTTGGTGCGAATTTGTTCGCGTGGCCTGAGTAATTTCCCGGACGAAGAGTTCGAACGGATCGATGCGGCCATGGGCGAATTGGTGGAGTATGTGAAAACGCAAATCGCCGACCGCCGCAAAGCCCCAAGGGACGATGTCCTGAGCGCATACGCGCGCGACGTGGACGCCGGCGGAGAGCTGAGCGAGGCTGAACAGCTGGCGCAGATCGCTGCTGTGATTTTGGCCGGCAGCGACACCACGCGCACTGGCATCACCGCGATGATGAGCGAATTGCTCACGCGGCCCGAACAGTGGCGCAAGATCAAGGCCGCGCCCGAGCAACTGGCGGCGAACACCGCACTAGAAGCGCTCCGTTTCGAACCGCCGGTGGCGACAATTCCCCGCATTACACTCGAGGATATCGCCGTGGGCGATCGTGTTGCGCCGGCTGGCCGTGTCCTATCATTATCTGTGCTTTCCGCGCTTCGTGATCCCAACACAATCCGTGATCCAGACGAGTTCTACGTGGACCGCGAAGACATTCCTCGCTGGCTGCTCACGTTTGGCGGCGGCGCACATCGGTGCTTGGGCGAAGCACTGGCCCGCGCTGAAATGGAAGAAATGCTGATCGTCGCCGCGGATCGCATGGCAACGGCCGAGTTGATCGACAAAAAACCGCGCGTCATCGGCGCAATCGGCATTCGTGATGTGGGCGAGCTCAGGGTGCGTCTCAAATAGTCCGCTAGGCGCTACTGGCGGACAAATCCCTTGGCGATGATTTTCCACTCGTCATTGACCTTGACCAAGGTCAGCGCGTCATAGAACCGATCGCTGGAGCGAAACAAAACCGTGGCCAAACGACCGTCGACCATTTCCAGGCTCAAAATCTCACCATCGCGCTCGACGCCGGGCGGATCGTCATTGCTTGCCCAAGCGCTGAGCACGTCCTCCATATTCTTCCATGAGCGCAGGTCTTCGCTGCCATCATCGTTAGCAACCACGCCAACCATAGTAGCGTGCTCCGCATCAAAAGCGCGGAACAACCGCTCACGGCTCGCCTCGCCTTGACCATGAAAATAGTCCATCACCGCAGCTTTAATTGCGGTTCGATCCGCCTCATCGTCGGCAATGGCGCCAAAAGGGCCAGCCAAAATCACCGCGAAAACAGCCAGAATGCGAAGCATGATGAGATCTCTCAGTTTAGTGTCCACCCGGACCGCAGAATGCTGATTTGGTCGTGATACCCTTAGTGGGGAGCCATCGCTTTGGCTTTCCCCCATCGACAAACGACCGAATTTCTGGACCAACGACGTCCTTTGTACGCAAGCGCGGTCACGCCGCGGCCAGAGCACGCCGTTTGCCCGCCACCACATCTTGCACAAAAAATGTGGCGAGCGCAGCAATCGTGAACGATCCGGCGGCAAGCATGAGCGCAAAGATCGGATCGTTGTTGAAAAATGTCTTCAGCAAAAAGCCCAACAATGTGGCCGCCACCAATTGAGGCACCACAATAAAGATGTTGAAGATACCCATGTATACGCCCATTTTGCGCGCCGGCACGGCGGACGACAAAATGGCGTAGGGTACTGAAACAATGCTCGCCCAGCCAATCCCGACACCGATCATGGACACCCACAGCAAGTTGGGATCGCGAATGAAGTACATGGAGACAAATCCAACGGCGCCCAAAATCAGATTGAGGGAATGGAGGCGACGTTGATCCATTTGCTGGGCCAGCCAGATGATCGCCAAGGCGGCCAACGCTGCAACGCCGTTGCGAATTGCCGACAAGACACCCCACCAGTCGCCGGCGTTTTGATAGCCCGCACTCGACGGATCTGGGCTGCCGAAATGGTGCGCGGCCACTGCCGGCACGGCAAAAATCCACATGGCGAACATGGCGAACCACGAAAAAAACTGCACCACAGCCAATTGCCGCATGGTCACAGGCATGCGGTAGAGGTCTTCGATAATTTCGACCAGACCGGAGTGTGTCGGTGTTTCTTTCACGCTGCTGGCGGCGCGGAGCATGCCCGCAACTACTTGAACGACGCCATATCCTGCGACCAACGCGGCCAACACATACAGTTCTTGTTTGAACTCGATCTGCGCTCCCCCGGTCAGCGAACCAAACACAGCGCCATTGGTGGCCCGCAAGTAAGCAACCAAGGCGGCAAGCGCCAAACCCGAGATGATCCAAACCAGGCCGTTGCGGATGTAAAGCTTGGCTTCAGTTGGCGCAGGGGGACGCTCGAGCGCGTCTTCGCCCAACAATTCGCGTCGCGCCGCCTCGAAGGCTTCGAGCTGTTCGGGCGGATATTCCCGTGATCGTAACACCGTCCACAGCACCGCGAAGAAAAGCGATCCCGCCCCGACATAATAGGCAATGTGGATTGAAATGGGGATTTTGCCGGGTTCAGCTGTGTTCGGCACTCCCAGCCAGTTTGTCAGCATCCACGGCAGGAAAGCCGCGCCCACGGCGCCAAAGCCGATAAAAAAACTTTGCAGTGCATAGCCGGTGGACCGCTGCTCGTCGGGCAGATTGTCACCCACAAAAGCGCGAAATGGCTCCATGGTGATGTTGAGCGCGGCGTCCTTGATCCACAGCATGCCCGCAGCAACCCACAGATAAGGTGAATTGGGCATAACGATCAGTGCAGCGCTGGCCAAAATCGCCCCGACGAGGAAATAGGGCCGGCGACGCCCCAAGGGCGTCCAAGTCTTGTCGCTGAAATAGCCGATCAGGGGCTGCACGATGAGCCCCGTCAACGGGGCCGCGATCCACAATATCGGCAGCGCGTCCACCTCCGCGCCTAGCGTCTGGAATATGCGGCTCGTATTTGTGGCTTGGAGCTCGAACCCAATTTGGATGCCGAGGAATCCAAAACACATATTCCAGATCTGCCAGAGCCGCAGCGGCTGCTTTTGCATGGCGCTCTCCCCAATTGCGGCGACTCTTGATGTTATACTGATCGACGCGTGCCGACGCCGCCTGCGCAAATCGTGACACGGCCATGAGCGAAAACGCAAACACATTTGATTGCAAAGCAGCGCAAAATCTCTCTCACAGCCGTGCTTGCCCGGGAGCAATGACCGAGCCATGGCTCTCCACTTGCAAGCTGATCAAGGGACTATATTGTATCGCCGTTTCAGCGATAGGCTGGACATCTTACTGAAAAACGCTGCAATAAATTAGCGTGAGGGGAGCCGATATGATTGGCGTGATGAGCGTAACTTCTCCATTGCCAACGGAGCGCACAACCGCCACACCAGCCCGCGCTGGTGCGATCCTCGCATTTTTTGGCTTTTGGAATTGCATTTGGCTTACGACTGCTCACGGAGACATTTGATGAAGATCTCTGACATGGCTCTGTGTACAAAGTCAGGCGAGAAAAACGCGAAGTCGTCTGGAGAACCTTGGTGGAAGGGTGCGTCCATCTATCAAATCTATCCGCGCAGCTTTCGTGACACCAACGGCGATGGCATTGGCGATCTTCCCGGCGTGCTCGAGGCAATTCCCTATATTGCGTCACTCAATGTGGACGTGATTTGGATTTCGCCTTTTTTCACCTCGCCCATGCGCGACTTCGGCTATGACATCGCCGACTATTGTGATGTCGACCCCTGCTTTGGCGCATTGAAAGACTTCGACGCAATCATCAGCGCCGCGCATGCGCACAATCTCAAAGTCATTATTGATCAAGTCTATTCCCACACGTCTTCAGACCATCCTTGGTTTATTGAAAGTCGGCAAGATCAAGCCAATGCGAAGGCTGATTGGTATGTGTGGGCTGATCCCAAACCAGACGGATCACCGCCTTCAAATTGGCAATCCGTATTTGGGGGACCGGCATGGCATTGGGACGCGCGCCGAAAGCAGTACTACCTGCACAATTTCCTGCCATCTCAGCCTGATCTGAATGTGCACAACCCCAAAGTGCAAAGCGCCATCCTGGATGTCGCTCGATTTTGGTTGGACCGCGGTGTTGATGGTTTTCGATTGGACGCCATCAACTTTGCCATGCACAACCGAAATTTCACCGACAATCCGCCATCAGGCGCGCCCATGGAGTTGGTGACACGCCCCTTTGATATGCAACGTCATCTCCACAACCAGTCCCAGCCGGAGATTGTCACCTTCATCGAGCGCCTCCAATCGCTCATTTCAAGCTATGGAGACCGGTTCACTGTGGCCGAGGTCGGCGGACCGGACCCGCTGGATGAAATGAAAGCCTTTACGGCCGGCGACAAACGCCTGAGTTCCGCTTATGGGTTCGAGTTTTTATACGCTCCCGATATTGACCCCGCCATGGTGCAGGACACCATGGCGCAATGGCCTGACGACGGTGATACAGGTTGGCCCTCTTGGGCGTTCTCCAATCATGACGCTCCGCGCGCTTTGACCCGATGGAGCAGCGGACGTGAAACGCCCGTGCACGCTAAGTTGTATCTCATGCTTCTGTTGGGGCTGCGCGGCAATCCCATCATCTACCAAGGTGAAGAGCTTGGTCTTCCCCAAGCAAAACTGGCCTTTACCGATCTCAAGGATCCTGAAGCCATTGACAATTGGCCTCACACATTAGGTCGTGACGGCGCGCGAACGCCTTTCCCTTGGAATTCCAGTGCGCCCAATGGCGGCTTTACCACCGCCATGCCCTGGCTGCCGATGGACCCGCGACATCTGGATCTGTCCAAAGAGGCGCAAGAAAGTTCACCGAACTCAGTGCTTGCATTCTTCCGGCACGCCCAATCCGTACGCCAGCATTCCCCAATTCTGCGCCACGGCGCCCTCATCCCCATCCCTGGGCCTCCAGGTATTTTGGCCTTCGAGCGCAATCTGGACGGTCGACGGATCATGTGCGCTTTTAACCTCACCGACGCACCGGTCGACTGGCGGCCAAATGTTGAGGCTGGGACCACGGTGCTCCTTTCGAGTGGTTGCGAACAGACCGTAGGCGGTGGCTTGCCGAACACATTGATAGGCAATTCCGGTTATTGGACGAATGAATTTTGATGACGATGCACGGGCGATGTCTCTGAAATGATACGGTGGTTTCCATGAGTGACGACCGAGACAAGCGCTCCATTCGCCTTGATGATCTGGCCAATATGGCGGGGGTGTCCATATCCACCGTCTCGCGCGCGTTAAATGACAGTCCAGCCGTCAACCGCGTCACCAAACAGCGCATCTGGAAATTGGCGCGCGAATTTGACTATCCCTTTCGCGGCACCATGCCAGCCGGGCCCAGCGGCGCGGAAGCCACGCTGGCGGTCGTCGTGCCGCGGCCACAGGCTCGCTCCACCCAATTGGCCGATCCGTTCCTGGTTTCGCTCATTGCCAGCATTGGAGAGGCCGCGCGCGATCGTTCCTG
>CAZWVH010000004.1:0-56328 GCA_964636945.1 uncultured Caulobacterales bacterium
CACGATTCAACCCTGCATGGTGCATTAAGGGGATTGCCCGGCGCCAACCATGACTGACCGTCAATCTGCACCGTATGATCTTGCAATAGTCGGCGGAGGCTGCGCCGGCCTGTCTCTTGCTGCCAAACTTGCAGAGACTCCTCGTCTAGACTTGCGTATTGTGGTGATTGATTCGCGTGAACACTATACCAACGACCGAACTTGGTGTTTCTGGTCGGATAACCCCGGTGAATACGTCGATTTAATACAGAATTTTTGGAGCGCTTGGACGTTCTCTTCCGCTAAAGGGCGGGAAGTTCACCACAGTGGAGACTGGCGGTATGTGAAGATCCCGTCATCCCGGTTCTATCAAAGCGCACTTACTGCGATCCAGTCATCTCCTCATCTTGAACTGCGCCTGGGCCGAGCAGTGCATCAAATGCATACAGATGGCGATAGCGTGACGATGGACTTGGGCGGTGAAGCCGTCACGGCGCGCCATGTGGTTGATACGCGACCGCCACGATCTTTATCTGGCGCGACCCTGCTTCAGAGCTTTGTTGGACAAGAGATCAAAACTGAATTGGCATGTTTTGATGTGACCCAAGCCGGGCTGATGGAGGATATGCGCGTTGACGACCACGGCTTCGCATTCACCTACGTGCTGCCGACCAGCCCGACCACAGCATTGATTGAAGCCACACGCTTCACGCCATCGCCCCCGCCAGAAGCCGTATTGTATGCGGACTTAGATCGGGCAATCCGCTCGCGTTGCCAGTCCCATGTGGTCCAGCGTGAGGAAGTTGGCGTCTTGCCGATGGGGTTGCTCACTGCGTGCAGCCCCTTGGACTCTCGGGTCGTTAGGGCTGGAACAGCAGGTGGAGCGATCCGCGCCGCGTCCGGCTACGGTTTTCAGCGAATTCAAAGTTGGGCAAGATTGTGCGCCAGCTCCGTTCTCAAGCACGGCCGCGCAATTCCCCATCCGGTGGAGCCTCCATTGAGACGTCAGATGGACTCGCTGTTTCTCAGGGTGATCCGCGAACAACCCGACCTGGCGCCGGACCTATTCCTTCGGCTGGCTAAAGCACTTCGACCAGATGCTTTCGCGCGTTTCATGAGTGACCGCGCCACACCGCTTGATTGGATCACCACAGTGAGCGCTTTGCCCAAGACCCCTTTCTTGTCGGCGTTAGTGGGAAAATCTTCGACCAGCACCGGTGCGCGGTCCGGGCCTAGGGAGATGCCGCCATGGGCATAACCCTTCGCCCGCATTCTGTCGCCTTCGCGTTCCTCGCCGTAATTGGCGCCGCTATAAGCAGCGGGATTGACGTGCCGCTGAACCTATTGCTCGCTCTATTAATTGGGCTAGTCGCGATGGTTGGCGTGCCACATGGCGCACTTGACCCTTTTGTCGCCCGACAAAGGGGAATCTGGCAAAGCCGCCAGGGCCTCCTGGCTTTCTCGATCCTCTATCTCGCTCTTGCTGGCCTGTTTTGGATCGCTTGGTTGAATGCGCCAGGCCTCGCACTCGGATTGTTTTTGATTGTTTCCGTGTTTCACTTCTCCGGCGACTGGACCAATGAACTTCCACGATGGGCGCGTTGGTCTGCGGGAGCGGGCATTGTTACCCTCCCTGCCTATTTCCATTACGATATGGTCGGAAACTACTACGTGATATTGGCGGGGGATAATGGGGCGTCTATTGCTCTGATACAGAATGCGGTTGGCGCACCTGTTCTCGTCTTACTATTATTGTCAACCATGATTGCAATATTTCAAAATATCTCGAGCGCTTTGGAGCTCGCGGCGCTAATTTTACTATCTTGGTTGGCTCATCCTTTATTGTTTTTTGTTCTGTACTTTTGTGGCTTACATAGCCCGCGCCATCTTGCCGGCGCCCTGAGTGAACTCGGCGTGAGGAATTGGCGAGAAGGAGTTGGTTATCTGGCGCCGTTTACCGCACTAACCCTCGTGCTGGCGCTTTTGATTCTGCCGTTGATTCCGAGCGATTCGTATGATGAAGCGCTTATCCGGCTCACATTCATCGGACTCGCCGGCTTGACGGTCCCACACATGCTTTTGATGGCGGCCTCAGCTCGACGTTGGGAGCACTCAGCGTGAACGACCTTGTCCAACGCAAGCGCGACCACATCCAGGCGGTCTTGTCCGGCAATGTGAACGCGCAGAGCGTCACCAACGGCTTCGATGCATATCGTTTCGAACATTGCGCGCTTCCTGAGATCAATCTCATAGATGTGTCGCTCGAAAGCCAATTCTTGGGCCGAAAACTTCGTTTGCCTTTTGTCATCAGCTCAATGACCGGCGGTCCGGAACGCGCTCGCACCATAAACGCCAATTTGGCCGTCGCGGCTGAGGCGCTGGGCATTGCTCTCGGTGTGGGCTCCCAACGTGTGGCGCTGGCGGGCGACGCAGCGCGGCATGGTTTGGATAATGACGTTCGACGCTTAGCGCCCAATGCGATGATTTTTGCCAATATTGGAGCTGCGCAATTGGGCGATGGGGTGAATGTCGATCATTTGCGCCGAGCTGTGGACATGATTGACGCTAATGCGCTCATTGTTCACCTTAACCCGCTGCAGGAGGCGCTCCAGATTGACGGCGACACCGATTGGCGCGGCATTACGGACCGGCTCGCCATGGCGGTGAAGCGATTAGACGTCCCGATCATAGTTAAAGAAGTTGGTTTTGGCGTATCTGGTCCGGTCGCGCAAACCTTGGCAGATTGCGGCGTGGCGGCCATCGACGTGGCGGGCGCGGGAGGGACCAGCTGGAGCGCGGTTGAGGCTGCGCGATCGCAGACCGTGCGATTACGCGTGCTCGGAGAGCTGTTTCGCGAGTGGGGAATCCCCACGGCGGAAGCATTGGTCGCTTGCCGTAGGACTGCGCCACACATCCCTTTAATCGCATCAGGGGGCATACGTCATGGACTTGATGCGGCAAAAGCAATTGCGTTGGGCGCCGATCTGGTGGGCCAGGCGGGGCCAGTCTTGCGTGCGGCGATCGAATCGCCGGAGGCGGTGATTGTTCATTTCCAACATATGGCGGATGCGCTTCGCCTAGCGTGTTTCGGCGTTGGGGCCGGCGACTTAGCGTCGCTTCGACGAGCAGTGCTTAAACGCGAGTAGCGCGTATAGGGCGCAGGGCGAACCTCACTAGCTAATCTCTTGACGTACTTGCGCGTAAGCCAACATCGCAAACAACCCAGCGCCTCCTAAAATGTTTCCAACGAGCATGGGGACGATGAGGCCGCCAAGACCGGCAAACAAGCCCAAATCACCCGTAAGCAATAGCAGAAACACTTCGACTGAACCGGCAATGACATAGGTGATCACCATAATGATCAAGGCGCGCCCGCTTTCCAGGTTTGGGCTCATCCAAACAAGCGCTGCGATAAGAAACTCCGCCGGGATCCCATGCAGCATCGCTTCAAGCGGGGTCTTCTCGGCAAGGTGTACGGATATGCCGATCATTGCGTCGAAATAAACTGCGGGCGTTATGCCCACATGGACGATCAGCAACGCCGCAAGGAACCCACCCACCAAATTGGCAACGAAAACAATTGACCATAACCGGCCCGTGTCCCTGAACACCGTCAAGCGAGGATTGGCTAAGGTGGGAAGAACTGCGGTAATTGTATTTTCCGTGAAGAGTTGCAAGCGTCCAACAATGACGATCAGAAACCCCAGCGTATAGCCCAGATTCTCTACGGCTGGGCGCCAGTTGGCGTCCGGCAAGTAGTGACGCAGCATGCCCTCGGCCATAACCAATGTGGACATCGCTATTCCCGCTGCGACGCCTGACCACCACAGCGCAGAATTGGGGCGCCGCAATTCAATTGCGCCAGTGCGCGCAATGATTTCCTAAACCATGGACGAACGGAGTTCTTTGCGTTCCTCGACGGTATCTCGTTCGTCCGCGACGAGATCATTATTCATATGTTTCCTACCCGTCATGCCATGAGTGCAGCTGTAGAACTCATTTCCGCCCGTTTGGGATGCGATCGCCGCGCCCCATTGCAGTCTTCACTTGCCCGTCCTATCCGGACCCATTTTCTAGGCCGCCCGGCGTCAAGTTTCCAAGCGCTGAGCCACACCGGCACAATGGTCCCCCCTTGTCGTGATCCGATCTGAGGTGAGAGTTTTGCATTCTCTCGCAATCTAAAATCCACCCACTCTTAAGGCTCTGAACGCAACCAATACGGGGAGCCATTTATTATAGTGCGTCCAAACCTGAGTCCTGGCGGTGGCGCCGGCGGCTCGGCCCCGTTGCTTTCCATTGCTAGTGCATCCACCCATCGCGTGCAGCGTCAGCCACGATCAATCGATGGTCGGCAAGCGGTGATCCTTAAATTGCTCACGCAAAGCGACTTTATTGATTTTTCCCGTCGCGCCTAACGGGATGTCGTCAACGAACACCACATCGTCGGGCATCCACCATTTGGCGATTTTCCCTTCCAATTGCGCGAGCACGTCTTCCTTTGTGAGGCTTTCGCCAGCTTGGGGTTGGACAATCAGCAAAGGCCGTTCGTCCCATTTGGGATGGGCGATCCCGATGGCGGCAGCATTGGCGATCTTGGGGTGACCGACCGCATAATTCTCCAGATCCACTGACGAGATCCACTCACCGCCGGACTTGATGACATCCTTGGCGCGATCGGTGATCTGCATGGTCCCGTGTTGGTCAATATTCGCCACATCACCGGTGTCCAAGAACCCATCGCCGTCCAACACCTGCCCCCCAGCGCCCTTGAAATATCCGGAAGCGACGGCCGGGCCGCGCACCAAGAGTCTGCCTGACGTCTTGCCATCCCGCTCGACCGGAGCGCCGTGATCGTCCACGATCTTTAATTCAACACCGAAGGGGGCCCGGCCCTGCTTGAGCTTGTAGGTCAGCAGCTCATCATTGGACAAATGATCGACGGTCGACGGCGGCACGTTCACCGAACCCAGCGGCGAGAGCTCGGTCATGCCCCATGCATGGAGCACCCGCACGCCGTAATCCTCTTCGAAGGCGCGCAATATTTTTTCGGGAACCGCCGAGCCGCCGATTACCACTTTTTGCAAATGTGGCAGTGCGCCGCCATTGGCCTGAAGATATTGCAATAGGCCCAGCCATACGGTGGGCACTGCGGCGGTGACGGTTACCTGTTCGTCATTGAGTAAATTGTAGACTGACTCTCCATCCAGCCTCGGGCCAGGCATGACCATTTTGGCCCCTGCCGCCGGACAGGAGAACGCCAACCCCCACGCATTGGCGTGGAACATGGGCACGATGGGCAACACCGTGTCGCGTTGGGATAAGCCAAGGGCGTCCGGCGCCAATGTCAAATAGGTGTGCAGCACATTGGAGCGGTGGGTGTATGCCACGCCCTTGGGGTCCCCCGTGGTCCCTGAGGTATAGCACAACCCACATGCGGTGGTTTCCGGAAATCCGCCCCATGGAGTGTCGACCGTTTGACCGTTGATCCAGTCCTCATAGCCAATGGCTGGGATGGATACGCCGTCGAAAGCCGCCAGATCACCAAACACAATGAGACGTTCCACCGACTGAAGTTTATCGGCGATCGGCTTGATGATCGGAGCGAACATGGCGTCCACCGCCAATATGCGGTCTTCGGCGTGATTGGCGATCCAAGCAATTTGATCAGGATGAAGACGGGGATTCATGGTGTGCAGGACCGCGCCAACGCCCATGGTTCCAAACCAGCATTCCATGTGTTCGGCGGTATTCCATGCCAGTGTTGCTATGCGATCGCCCGGCGATACGCCGTGACTGGCCAGTGCAGCCGAAACTTGTTTGGCGCGCGCGTGCAAGGCCGCATAATTGGTGCGCTTTACTCCGCCCTCAGCGCGGGCGGTAACCACTTCGCGCTCGGGATGATTGATTTTGGCGTAGTCCAGGATTTTGTCGACGGTCAGCGGCCAGTCTTGCATCGTGCCGGGAATGCCAATGCCGCCCGGTTCGCGGGACTCCTCAGCTGTTGGAGAGCTGTCCGTGGTCAATGATGATTGAGGTCTTTTTTTATTGAAGATCATGTCCGCCTCCCCGGCCAAATTTATCGTTCACAGCCTGAAACGGCATCGCCTAAGGCCGTAACTCGTAGTATGCGGCACTGGCGAAGTAAGGCAATTGCTTGAGACCGAATTCACCAAGACATCGGTGTGCACCGAAGATTGCGGGACGTTTTTAGCCGCAGTCATGTCTCATGTGGAGGTTTTGCACTCTTTCCCCCCAAACCGCCCGTTTCAGCTGGCCGTTTGAAAATGCCCGGCCATGCAAAAATGCCCGCTCAAATCGCGGCTGTGACCGACGCAGAATTGATGGCGGCTGGCTTTACGACGCCCATTTGCCCAGTATCTCAGCTACTTCAAGTTAGCGGTAGCACAGAGGAGTCACGGGCGACGAGAGTGCTCGATCTGTAGCCCAAACACGTCAGGATGTTACGGCATGGCGATCGATGTGAACGGCGTCATCTACGCCACTGGGCCTGGCGGAGTGCATGTCCTGACCCGCGAAGGCCAGCGCATCGCCCTCATTTCCACGGGAAGCGCCGCGGCCAACTGCGCCTTTGGCGGTGATGACGCCGCCACCTTGTTCATCACGTCGGCGGCGTTTTTGGCGCGTGTCCAGCTTACGGCTCGCGGTGTCGGCCTATGATCCTCCAACCCATTCCTCACCGTGTGTCCGTGAAGCAGATCGCCGCTTTGCCTTTGGTCACGTCGGTCTAGCCGCATGTGGAAAAATAATGTGGCGGCGGACACCAGAGCCCGCCGCCAAAGGCTGGGTCATTTCATTGACAATTGAACTAGAAGCGCTTGGTCACATTGACGAATGCCCGGCGTCCAAACACATCATACTGCGAGACAAAGGGCATTTGACCGATGGTGGAGATCTCAGCGCCATTAAAGCCGCTGGTCGTCACCCGCGGTGGCGGCGTGTCAAAGAGATTTGAGACACCCAGCGTGAACCTCCAATCCTCGAAGTCACGAGACAATGAGGCATTATGGTACACCGTGGCTTCCGCGTTGAGGTCGACACAGTAGTCACCCACCCTCGTGCTCACCCGACACAATTCACCGTTGGCCGCAATGAAATCGCCCTCGTCGGAGGTTTCGCCCACATAGTTGATGCCCCAAAACGCCGTCCAATCGTTCTTTGACAATATGATGTTGGCTTCACCGACCCATTCAGGATCCCCGGCCTCGCCATTGACCGACTGAACATTGCCATCGAACAATTCTTCGTCGTCGGTGATCTGATTGACCCAGTTGGTTCTGAAATCGAGATCCCACCCTGCGAAGATGTTGTTCTGGGTATATTGCAGTGTGTAGTCCAACCCGGTGTTCTTAAGGCTATTGATATTGATGAATGTGGCTGTGATCTGGTCAATATTGAACGGGGCGCCCGTTTGACCGCGCACGAACAAATCGCAGAGCGGTTCATCGGGGAACACTTCGGAGTCATAACAACCAAAGACGATTTGATTGGCGTCCAACGTGTCCACAGTCCCTTCAATGTCGATTTCGTAATAATCAACGGCGAGGCTGAGGTTTGCCTCCCACGGCAAGAACCTAGACGGCTCGAACACAAAACCGACCACGCTCGCTTCGGATGTCTCCGGCTCCAATTCGCCTAATCCGCCGCCGATGGTCACCGTGGGTTCCACGCCGCCACCTGAAAAGTCATCAGGAATGCCATCGGCCGCACAATTGTCCGCGATGCGTTGCGAGATGCCGCCTTCGGCCAGCGTCGCCGCCCAATCAATACACGGATCAACGCCGCTTTGTCGCACGATGAACGATTCATTGTTGAGGAACAGCTCGAACAAGGCCGGCGCGCGGAATGACGTACCCCGAGACCCGCGCAGTGTGAACCAATCGGTCACCGCCCAATCCACACCAAACTTCCAAGTGGTTTCGGCCGAATCCACCGTGTCCACGTCCGTCCACCGCAATGAGCCCACCACATCGAGTGACTCAAAGAATGGAACATCACTCAGCACGGGCACATACACCTCGCCGAACACCTCGGTGGTTGTCGACGACCCTTCGGTGATGCCCGCCTCGTTCTGCAGGAAGATGAAGCCGTTCCGTGCGTTTTCGCCGGGAGTGTCTTTAATCGAGTCTTCACGCCAAGTCGCGCCAACGGCGAAACCGACATCTCCGGCTGGCAAACTGAACAGTTCGCCGTCCACAATGCCTTCAACATATGTTTGGTCGTACTCCGTTTCGCCGACGTCAACGCCAAACAATAACGCGCGTTGTTGTGGCGTGAGCACGCCGGCCAGGAGCTGGGGATCATTGTAATCAATGTCGATACATTCGGTCATGACGCCGGAGAAATTCTCGATCATCTGACCCGCACAAGACGAAGACCGGAAATCACCAATGTCGCTCACCACCACGCCGCTGACGATCTCATCGCGATATTCCCCGCGCGAACGGGAATGCTGGGCGTAAATGTCCCACTGCCAGCCGCCAAAAAAGCCGCCGTCGGGCAGTTCGCCACGCAGGCCGCCAATGGCGCGCATATAATCAACAGTCGTTTTCTGACCATCATGGTCGTAAAACGTTGTTGGACTGATCAGAGCATCGCCCGTGATTAGCGGATTGACCACCGGGTCGCTCGGAATGCCGAAGGCGCCAAGGCCCGGCGCGTTGAATGTCCCGCCAAAGTTGAAGTATTGATTTGATCCGGTTTGCTTGGTCGTGCGCTGGCTGAAAAGCACATCCGCGTAAACTTCCACGGAATCAGTCAGTTCAAAGGCGCCGTCCGCATAGAATGTGAGATTGGTGGTTTCAGGCACGAAGGTATCGTTGCGTTCTCCCACATGGTAGTTCTGCGTGACCGCGTAATTCTCACGATTGGTGCTGACGGGGAACCACCCCGCAGGGAGACCAATTTGGAATGGGTCGAGGGGAGCCGCCCACTGCGGCAACCCAAGTGCGGCAAGCGATCCGTCATAGTCAAATTGCAGCAATTGCGTCGTGGGGTCGATATTGCCTTGCTCGTCAAACGTGATCGCGTTCGAACCGTTCGGCGAGTAGATATACGAATAATCATAGAGCCAGATATGGCCCCACGTCGTGCCGTTGGCGCAGGCATATCCATCATCGCCGGTGTAGTTAAAGCCGTGAACGCCGGGACCGCGGGGGTCGACCACGTCGCGCCGGGCGCCCGTTTGTTCATCGAAGATGAAGTCCTCTGGACAGTCGAGAAACTCCCGATCGCCCTTGGTGATCCGGCGTTGCTTTTGGTAGTCCACCGCAACCTGGAAATGTCCGCCATCGAACGTCTTGCCGTAGAGGGCGTTAAAGCGACCAAACTCACCCGCTCCATCAAACGGCTGGGAGTAAAACGCGTCTAACTCCAAACCATCGAAATCGCGCCGAGTGATGAGGTTCACCACACCCGCGACCGCGTCGGACCCATAGATTGACGACGCGCCGTCTTTCAGAATTTCCACCGACTCCAGCGCAGAGAACGGGATGACATTCAGGTCGAAAGCCGCCACTTGGCCGCGCACACCGGCGGGGCCCGCACGCTTGCCATCCAGCAAGACCAAGGTCCTGTTAGCGCCAAGTCCACGCAGGGAGACCGTCTGAACCCCCTCCCCGCCTTGGGGACTGGCTGAATTGGCCGAGATGCCGGACGTCAATTGCGAAGAACCTGCGGCAAGCGTCGAGCCTTGCACCAAGGCGCCGGTGTCAAAGCGGCCCTGCGAGACGCCCAATTCTGGATCAAGCACCTGAATGGGCGAGGGACTGGTAAACTCATCGCGGCGAATGCGCGAGCCCGTAACCAGGATTTTCTCTTCAGAAACGGCGCCGGCGTCGGCCTGAGAAACCTGGTCGACATCATCGCTTGTATCGTCGTCATCCTGTGCATACACCCCTGGAGCCAAAGTGATCGACATCACGATAGCCAATGTTGACGACGTCAATTTAAGGTTAGAGGTGAGTCTCGACTCATTTGTCCATAAACTAAGCATTTAGGTCCCTCCCACAATAAAGCACCAGCTATCGCAGGCTCACAATGAACACACACACCGTAAATAACGGCCCGATAACTCGACCGCTCCAGACTACACCTCGCACGGGGAAGAAGAAGCATCCGAGTTAATGAATCGGTCACAATTTTCAATGTAGTGGCAATAAAGTCACTGCCGGAATAAATATTTGCGATGAACGGCGCAATTTCTACGACGAACGACGAGCTATCTATTTTTATTGCAAAGTATTCATGATCCGGCAATCTAAAGTTATTCGGCAAGGAGGTGACTGAATACCGTTTGAGCGTGGCGTTCTGATTCTCATTCGCCCATTGTGAATCGGCCCCATCATCCAATTTGCGCAGAACTCGAAGCCCCCTTCAGCCATGGTTTCGCAAATGATTGCAGAGCGAGTTGCTGCACCGACGCGACGGCGGTTTTGGCTGCGATTGGGCGCCCCGGCCAACATGCATTGCGTGTGCGCGGTATTTCTTCGAATTCCCCTCAATGCAGCGCCGACTTTGACGTGCGCGCCATAACCATTGATCATCTGAGCTCACCGTAATCCTCATCATGCATAGGCTAGGCGACGGCGCTCATGGCAAATACGCGAGTGGTCATTGTGGGCGGTGGTTCTTCAGGATGGATCGCCGCAGCGTATTTGGACGGCGCGCTCAACCGCTTACGCAAAGGACCGCGCATTGACATCACGGTTGTGGAGTCGCCCGACATACCGCGCATTTCAGTTGGCGAGGCAACCATACCCTCCCTGACCCATGTGCTTGAGGTGGCGGGCATCGACGAAACCGATTTCGTGAAGCACACGGACGCGACCTACAAACAGGCTATAAAATATCGAAATTGGTGGAAGAATGACGGCTCGTCCTACTATCACCCCTTCACGCGCGGCCCCTTTGGTCCTATCGACTTTACCGGCGAAATTTGGGCGCGAAGCGACCGTTCTATCCCTTATATGGAGACAGTGTCCGCCCAGCCGGCCTTGTGCGAGTTGGGGCTGGTTCCCAAGACCCAGGGACCATGGCGTTTTGGTCCTCCGCTGCATTATGCATTTCATCTCAATGCACAAAAGTTCGCGGACTATCTGACTGCCCACGCCACAGCACACGGCGTGACCCATGTCCGCGCCAATATGACCAGCGCCGTCATGCGCGAGAACGGGCTGATCCAAGCCATTGAGACCGACACAGCGGGTCGAATTGATGGCGATATTTTTGTCGACTGCACAGGCTTTTCGGCTCAGCTGATCGCCAAGCACATGAATGTGAACTCGCTTGACGCCTCCAAATACCTCATGTGTGACCGCGCCCTGGTGATGCCGATCCCCTATGACGTGGCCTATCCTGGCGAGTTGCGCTCGTACACACTTGCAACAGCGCTGTCGGCTGGGTGGATCTGGGATATTCCACTGCGTTCGCGTCGCGCCGTGGGCTATGTCCACTCCAGCGCGTTTGTCTCACTCGACGAGGCCGAGCGCGAAGTGCGCGCCTATGAAGGCCCCCACAGCGAAGCGCTCGATACGCGGGTGGTCAATTTTCAGGTTGGTTGGCGGCACCGCCACTGGGTGGGCAACTGCGTCGCCATTGGGCTGTCTGGCGGTTTTATTGAGCCCCTCGAGTCCACGGGTTTGTATCTGTCAGAATTGGGCGCAGTCATGCTGGCCGAACACTTCCCTTACAAAGACGATCACATCCCAGCCTTGGCGTTTCGCTATAATCGCATTTTGCAAAATCGGTATTACGAGATACTGGACTTCATTAATCTGCACTATTGTCTGACAAAGCGAGATGACACCGCGTTCTGGCGCGAAGTGCAAAACTCCGATCGCGTCACCGAGCGCATCAAAGCTAAGCTGGAATTCTGGCGCGCCAAGCGTCCGTCCGCCGCCGATCTGGAGGACCAGTTTTTCCTCGGCCAGTCTCAAGAATTATCAGGCGATCCCAACGGGCTGGATGATCGCCGCCCCCCTGTCGACACCGCCAAGCTTTGGAGCCATTACAGCTATGAGTGCATCATGTACGGGATGAACTACAGCGGCCGCGACTGGACGGATGACGATGCTTCGCGCGGCTTTCCCGCCCAAGTCCAGCCGAGGGTGAAGGCGCGGATCGCCAACCTATCCCAGCACTTGCCGCGCCATGAGGAATATTTGCGTCAAATGGTGGGATTTGAAGCCCCGCCCACCGGACCGCGACCGGCAGGGTGGTCATGACCTGTTTGGCGCGCTGGCGAAACGCTTCGCGCGATAATTTTGAATCGATTGCGTCAGTCAACAGATTGGATTGAGCCCATGCCCCGGATTCACATGAAACCGGACACCCTCAATGAGGAGAACCGGAAATTTCAGCAGACACCATTAACACAACCGGTGTTTCTCAACAGTGTGCCGAAAAGCGGTTCACACTTACTGCGCAATATTTTCCGGATGTTTGTGCCGGTTGAGCAGCAATATCATGAACAATTCATTCAATGGCCCAACCTTGAGGAACACGCACACGCCTTCAACAAAGACAGCTGCTATCTGAGCTGGGGACATTTGTTGTTTTCCGATGCGTCGGTGATGCGCCTCAAACACGCCCGCAAAATTCTGCTCGTCCGCGACCCCTATTCCTGGGTGCTCGCGCGAACGCGCTTTTTCTTGTCCGATGAGTTCTCAGGAAACATCGACCACATCAAAAACGGTGTTTTGACCGTGGAGGAACTTCTCAACCTCATGATTATGGGCGTGTACCAGAAAGCGCCCTCCATGCAGGAGATCTTCAATCTCAACGCCTGCGCCTGGATCGGCACCGGTGTTTATCTCGTGCGCTATGAGCAATTGGTTGAGAATGTGCGCGACCTGGATTCTGCCCGTGCGCAGACCTATTTTCACGCCCTGTTCGAAGCTGGCGGCATCACTGTCCCCGAGGACTGGCGCGAACGGGTGCGTGTCGGTTCAGATCGCAAACAAAGCGGCACGGCGCGCGAAAACCTCAGCGGCAAGGCCGATGAAATCGCCATTCCCAAGGAGTTGCCCGACGCTCAAAAACGGCTGGTCGATCTCCAGGCGCCCGGATTGAGAGCGTTTTTAGGGTATGTGTAGGTCTTGATCATTACGGCGTAGGCTCATCCCCGCCAGATGACTCGTTAGAGCCGCCAGACCCTTTGGTTTGATTTTGAGCAAATGCGGCAATTGCCAGTGCTGCGGCGGCAAAAAGCGCACCACCCAAGAAATACTGCTCCTGGTGGAAAACGTAAATGGCGGCGAAGGCCAACCCCGCCGCAACCAACAACATCATAGATCACCCCCACCAATTTCTCCGATCAGCGTAATCGGGCGCCCGGTCGCAGTCGAGCGCGGGGCCAAACGAATCAGCCGTGCAAGCCTCAGATCAATCAAAATTCTCAATGCAAGTGGCCAAACCAGTACTGGCTGAAGATTTCAAGTTCTGCAATTTCTTGCAAACTTTGCAAAGTATCCCGGCCATGCAATATTGCGCATTGCACCATAACTCAATTTTTACAATGTTGACTCGCTTAAAAGGGAAGCGTACTCTTCATGCAAAATAATGAAAATTGCGCAAAGGGGAGGACCTGCCATGGCCGTGCGCTCTATCCATCTCACGCTCGCCGCTCTTGGTGCGCTGGCATTCAACGCCTCGTTCGCCACATCGTCCCACGCCGACCACACGCCCCAGCCGGGGAGCGCCGCCCTGGTCGGCAGCCTGCAGAGCGAGCTCGGTTGTCCTGGAGATTGGCAACCCGATTGCGCAGCCACGGAACTCGCCTTCCAAAATGGCGTGTGGCGCGGGACCTTTTTCGTGCCGGCCGGAGACTGGGAGTTTAAGGTCGCGCTGAACGATACTTGGGATGAGAATTACGGGGCCAATGGTGCGCCCGGCGGGGCCAATATCGGGTTGAGCGTGGCTGAAGGCGCAAATATCACCTTCATCTACGACCATGAAACTCACGTGATCAGCAATGACGCGCCCTTGGTGCAGCCAAGCTCGGTCACCGTGGCGGGCAGCCTTCAAAGCGAATTGGGATGTTCTGGCGATTGGCAGCCTGACTGCAGCGCTACGTTCCTCACCTTCGACGAAGAAGACGGCGTTTGGCAGGGCGTTTTTTCCGTGCCAGCCGGCGACTATGAGTATAAGGCCCCGCTCAATGGCAGCTGGGATGAAAACTACGGCCTGAACGCCACGCGCGATGGCGCGAACATTCCGCTGAGCCTGGCGTCGGATACCGACGTGAAATTCTATTATGACCACGCCACCAATTGGATCACGAGCAACCAGAACAGCGTGATCGCGGTGGCTCCAGGCAATTTCCAGTCGGAACTTGGGTGTTCGGGCGACTGGCAGCCTTGGTGTTTGCAGTCTTGGCTCCAGGATCTTGACGGAGACGGGCTCTACACTTTCTCCACCCGTTCAATCCCCGCCGGCGACTACGAAGTGAAAGTCGCGCTCAATGAGAGCTGGGATGTGAATTATGGCGCTGGCGGAGTGCAGAATGGGCCGAATATCCCCTTCTCCGTGCCCAATGACGGCGATCTGGTGGTCTTCAGCTATGACCCGAACACCAATGTCTTGACCGTGGGCGGCGAGTTGCCCAAAGGCGATTTGCAACTGGCTGAAGCCTATTGGCTGGCCGAGGACGTCATCGCCTGGAATGTCCCATACGACGCCCAAGTGCGCCTGCACCATAGTGACGAAGCCGCGCTCGCGATCACGGCTGACGGCGTCACAGGCGGCGACAGCATTGGCCTCACGCGCGACGGCGTAGTTGGCGGCGCAATTGCTGATAAATTCCGCCACCTGACCGGTCTTCCGGTCTACCGGATCGCTTCAGAAGATGTGAGTCTCGTCCCCGCCATATTGCGCCAGCAATTTGCGGTAGCGGCAACTGACCAGGAGGGCGCGCCAATTGACGCCACCGGCGTGCAACCTCCCGGCGTGCTCGATGATTTATACACTTATGGCGGTGCGCTGGGCGTTTCATTTGCCTCCAACGGCGCCCCCACATTGGGCGTTTGGGCGCCCACGGCCCGTTCGGTCAAGTTGCATCTGTTTGACAGCGCTGACCCGAATGCGCCCCCGAGCCAAGTCCTTCCCATGACTCGTGATGATGAGTTTGGCGTGTGGTCGATCGAAGGCGAGACAGGCTGGAACCGCAAATACTATCTTTATGAGGTTGATGTGTATGTGCGCTCCACCGGCCAGTTTGAGACCAATCTTGTCACGGACCCCTACTCGCTGAGCCTGTCGATGGACAGCAAGCGCACACAGATCGTGAACCTTGACGATCGTGATCTGAGGCCGCCAGCATTTGCGCAGATGCGTAAGCCGCGCCTCGACGCACCCGAAGACGCGGCGATCTACGAGCTGCACGTGCGCGATTTCTCCATGAGCGACCCGCGCGTGCCGGAAAACGAACGCGGCACCTTCGCGGCGTTCGGTCGTCAGGGCTCAAACGGCATGCGCCATCTGCGCCGCCTGGCGCGCGCTGGCCTCACCCATGTGCACCTGCTGCCGGCCTTTGATTGCGCCACGATCCCCGAAGATCGCTCAACTCATGCCGATCCGGGCGATCTGTCCGGATTCGCGCCCGACAGCGACCAACAACAAGCCGCCATCGATCCCATTCGCGACCAGGATGGCTTTAACTGGTGCTATGATCCATTTCATTACACTGCGCCGGAGGGCAGCTATTCCACCGACCCCGATGGCCCAGAGCGGATTTATGAATTTCGTGAGATGGTGACGGGCTTGAACCGCGCCGGTCTGCGCGTGGTGATGGACGTGGTCTACAATCACACCAGCGGCAGCGGCCAGGGCGAAAAGTCAGTGCTCGATCGCATCGTGCCCGACTATTACCACCGCCTCAACGCCTCCGGCTTCATCGAAACCTCAAGCTGTTGCGCCAACACCGCCACCGAGCACGCCATGATGGAAAAGCTGATGCTCGACTCGCTGCGCACCTGGGCGGTGGATTATAAGGTGGATGGCTTCCGCTTTGACCTGATGGGCCACCATTCGCGCGCCAATATTGAAAACGCCCGCGACATGCTCAATGCACTCACCCTGGGCGCGGACGGCGTCGATGGGGAAGCGATTTACCTCTATGGCGAAGGCTGGAACTTTGGCGAAGTCGCCAATGACGCCCGCTTTGTCCAAGCCACCCAAATCAATATGGGCGACAACACCGGCGTGGGCACGTTTAACGATCGGATCCGCGATGGCGTACGCGGCGGCGGACCGTTTGACACCGGCGTGGACCATGTGCGCCGGCAAGGCTTTATCAATGGCCTGTTCACCGATCCCAATGCGGAAAACTCTGGCTCAGCCGGCGAACGCGAAGAGCTCTTGCGGCTCACCGACTGGGTCCGGATTGGTCTGGCGGGCTCCATCGCCGATTTCGAGTTCGAGGATCGCTTCGGCAATATCGTCCGCGCAGGCGATGTGGACTATCCCGGCCAAGGCGGGGCGGGCTACACCAGCGATCCGCAGGAAATCATCAACTATGCGGCCGCGCACGACAATGAGACGTTGTTCGACATCAACCAGTACAAACTCCCGCGCGCCACATCGGCCGAGGACCGCGTGCGCATGGTTAATCTCGGCAATAGCATCATTGCGCTGAGCCAGGGCGTGCCCTTCTTCCACGCTGGCCAAGACATGCTGCGCTCCAAATCCATGGACCGTAACAGCTTCAATTCCGGCGATTGGTTCAACATTCTGGACTTCACCTTCACCGACAATGGCTGGGGGCGCGGTCTGCCGCCATTTGGCGACAATTCAGGAAACTGGGACGAACAACGCGATCTGTTGGGCGATGCGTCCATCGATGTGGATGAGAGCTTCATGGATGACGCTGCCCGCCACATGCGCGCCATGCTGCGCATCCGCAACAGCTTGGATGTGTTCCGTCTGCAAACCGGCGACGAGGTGAATGACAGCGTGGCTTTCCACAACACCGGTCCCGATCAAATCCCCGGCGTCATCGCCATGAGCCTCAGCGGCTCGGGCGGCATGGAAGCCGTGGTGGTGTTCAACGCCAGCACAGAGGCCCACACCGTAACGATCGCGGAATGCCTAGGCGAGACGTTCAACCTTCACCCGGTTCTGCGCCTTTCGCGCGATCCGGTGGTGCGTGGCTCAACGTTCGACCCCGCCACTGGCGCGTTCACCACCCCTGCGCGAACCACGGCAGTGTTTGTCGCCCGTGGCGCCATCCTCCGTCAGCTGAACTGGAAGGATGAGGAAAGGTAACCAAGACCGCTGAGTTAACGTGTGCGGGGGCTGTTTGACGGGGCGCGGCCGTGCGTCCCGTCAAAGTCTGTCGCACTGCCATTTGACTTCGTCTGTGCACGTGCACATTTCATGACTGAGCTCGATTGCGGCAGAAACGTGCGAGGTCAACACGATCACAGCGCCCCACTTTGCGGGCGAGCGGCATGATGCGCCCACTGCCCGCCTGGCGGCGCCAGTCAGACGGATCGCCAAATTCCCCTACCATATTGTTGGCCCACCGACCGGCGTCGGCATCGTAACGAAACTATCGTCAAATCGGGTATGGACGACAGAAACCGGCCGTAGTAATCCCCAAGCGCGCATGGGCTTTGGTGAGCATTCTTTTGCTGTAGAGTAACAGTTGGGGGGGAGCATGCTGCGAGGCGGGCAAGACGAGGACGTCCTGGAAACAAACCAGGAAGAGGACCAGGCGCCGGGGACCGAAACGGACGCTGATCCAGCTCAAGAATCAGGTGATCCAACGGCCCAGGATACATCGAGCTCTGGTGCGCAGCCCGCAGAGCAAGATGAAACTGCTCCCGAGACTGACGAAGCGCAAACAGACGACGCTGAGAGCCTCGACGACGAAGCCGCGGACGAGCCTCCAGTCCCTGACGAAAACCCTGGCGACGAATCCTCGGACGAGCCCCCTGTCACCGACGAAAACCCTGACGACGAAGCCGCGGACGAGCCCCCTGTCACTGACGAAAACCCCGGCGACCAAGAGACTCAAGATGGCGCGGCGCCGGAAGGCGTCGAATGCGACCGCGCCGAAGGTCAAGAGGGTGAACTCGATCCGGCCTGTGATCCATTAATGGACGGGATCGACGGCGAAACGCTTGATGCGTCGGACGTCGACGGGCGATTTGGCCCGCTATTGGATTTGCTGGACGCTGGCGGACCGATCATCGCGATACTCGCCGGCCTTTCAATCCTCACGCTCGCGCTGGTTCTCGTGAAAATCGTCCAGTTCCGGGTTTTACGCGTTGGCAATCGCGGCTTTGTCCCCGCCGTTGTTCAGCATCTGCGGAACAATGAGGTGCAAGTCGCCTTTGAATTGGTTACCTCACGCGCCGGCGTCATTGCGCGTGTCATGGAAGCCGCAGTACGCGGTCTGGCGATGAAAGCCGATGAGGCGCACGTCCGCGAAGAAGTCACCCGCGTGGCCCAGGCTAAACTCGATGGACTTGAACGCGGATTGCCGCTGTTGAGTCTGATCGCGACGTTAAGCCCGCTGCTGGGTCTGTTGGGCACCGTGCTCGGCATGATCGATGCTTTCCAACAACTGGAAACCGCCGGCGATCGAGTCGATCCCGCAATTCTGTCCGGCGGCATCTGGGAAGCCCTGCTCACCACGGCTGCGGGCCTGAGCGTCGCCATCCCAGCAGCCGCCTTCTACACCTGGCTCCAGCGCGCAGTCGATGTCGCCGCTCAACGTATGGAAGATGCTGCGACCCAAGTTTTTACCGCGTCGCTTTACACGCAAAGCGCAAGTGAACCGGGTGGCGAATAGATAGCGGGGCCTGGGTCATGAAGATCAGACGCGACCGTAATGGCGAATTTGATCTGAACATCACGCCGCTGATCGACGTGGTGTTCATCCTATTGGTCTTCTTTCTGCTGGCGACCAACTTTGCCCGCTATCGGCTTATCCGCGTTGACACACCGCAAGAAACGCAGGTCGTGGCGACGGCGGAAGGGGCAATCGTGATTGGCTTGAAAGCTGATGGCGGCTTCACGTTTGACACCGCCCCAATTGAGACGGCGGACTTGCCGGCGCGCATCTCTGAAGTGGTTGCCATCGACCCTGGCCGTACATTTTTGATCAGGCCAGAAGACGGTGTCCCCCTGCAACAGGCCATCGCGGCTTATGATGTGACCAAAGTCGCCGGGGCCACCGTCGTATCCTTCTCTCCTCCCGGGGAGGCAACGCCATGAAGATTGCGCAAACTCGCCGCCGCCGCAATTTGGTGAACATCACGCCGCTGATCGACGTTGTGTTCATCCTGCTGGTGTTTTTCATGCTCGCCGGCGCCATTGAAAAGCCCGATCCGCTCGCGGTTGATTTGCCCCAATCGGAGGCTGAGACCCAAGGCGATATTGAAGACTTGGTCATTCTGATCGATGGATCAGGACGGGTTGCGTTTCAAGACACCCCAATGCCCAACGATGCTGAACTGGTGCGGACGGCGACGATCTGGTTCGCCTATAATCCCACTGTGACAATCCAACTAAAGGCCGACGCGCAAGCGGACGCCGCACGCGTCATCTCTGTCATGGAGCTGTTGCGCGAGGCCGGCGCCCGCTCGCTCGTTCTGCTCACGGTGGGGACGCAGAGGTGAAGACTCGAGACGTCACTCACGGGCCTTTCGGCAACACAGCGACGCCCGCACCGCGCCTCTACCATTGGATCGCAGGCATTGGGTTTGCCTTCGCGGTCCACGCCGCAGCAGCTCTGCCGTTTTTACCCGATCCCCAACCGCAAGCCTTTAGCGCGGACCCAAACCTCGACAATGGCATTCCAATAAGTCTTGCACCGCCTCCATTGCCCCAACCGCCAGAACCGGAGCCTGAACCAGAGCCAGAGGAAGTTCCTGAGCCCGTGCTTGAAGAACGCTCACAAGCATCCCCGCCGCCGGCGCCGCCAGCCCTGCCGCGCGAAGTGCCCGATCTGCCAGACATTGAACCACAAATTATATCAGACTTATGGAGTGGCAGTGGCGGGGGAACATTGGGCGTGGACGAGTATCTGTCGTTGCGCGATTGGTTTAAACTCGTCAACGAACAGTTTCAAACTCGGCTTGGCTATCCCATTGAGGCGCGAAAACAAGCATTGAGCGGACGCGCCAAAGTGGTGTTCACGGTGAACCGCGCCGGTCGCGTCATTGACTGGACTCTGGCGGACAGTACCGGCCATCGCATACTTGATCGGGCGATTGAGCAAGCTGCAGGGCGTTCACGACAGTTTCCGCCTTTGCCGGAGACGATTGATCGCCAAACCATCGTGTTTGCCCTGCCCATCGTTTTCGAGCTGATTTTCGCTGATCCCGGAACGATGTCGGCGCCGCCCGCCCCTGCCAATTCAGAAGACACGCCGTCCGCGGCCAGCGCACCTGTGGGTCTGACCGCCCAACAAATCGGCCAGTGCGCCGCCATGGCCGCCGAGTTGACCATTGAGCGCGATCAACTTCTTACGCTCCAAGATGAACTGGTTGAACAACGCGCTGAATATGAGCGCCTGGCCGAACGCGCCGTGCGCAGCGGCGCGGGCGATAGTCCGCGTCTTCGTCGACTATTGCGGGACTTTCAGCGCAGTGTTGAGACGTATGAAGCGGGCCGCGGCGCTCTCAACATGCAAGCCGAGTCCTTTCAGAGCACATGCCAAGGCGGCCAAGCTGAGTTCGAAGCGTACCAAATCGCGTGCGCTCCCTATTTGACTTCCGGCAATGTGTACTGCCAGGCATACGAACCATTCTGGGAACGTCTGCGTGTCGAGGGCCCCGCGCGTTAGCCGGAATGCTCCGGTCATCCGCCGGTCATTTGGCTTGGCCGAACTCAACGTTTGACCCCGCCGCCGGCGCGCATCGCCCACCCTTCGACCCCGCCGCGCAAAAGTTTCGGTTTCCAACGCCGCCCTCTCTCTGCACACTGATCAGGTCCGACGTGCGCGCGATATGCGAACTTGGCCAGCATTGGGGGAAGTTCATGTCCACATCCGATACTAAACCGCCAGTCGATCGGGGCCCGTCTCCCGAACAGTCACGGGCATACTGGCGCGCCAACCGCAATTTGATGCTGATCTTGCTGGTCATTTGGTTCGCTGTTTCGTTTGGCGCTGGCATCTTGTTTCGGGACATATTGGATGCAGTGTCGCTTGGCGGAGCGCCCCTTGGTTTTTGGTTCGCCCAGCAAGGGTCGATCTACGTGTTGGTAGTCCTGATCTTTGTCTACCACTTTCAAATGAAGCGCCTTGAGCGCAAGTACGGCATTAAAGGCTAGTTCCATGGGACAAGATTTGTGGACATGGATCTTCGTATTCGTGACCTTTGGCGTTTACATCGGCATTGCCATTTGGGCGCGCGCCGGCTCCACCGACGACTTTTATGTCGCCGGCCATGATGTGCATCCTGTCTTGAACGGGATGGCCACGGGCGCGGATTGGATGTCGGCCGCCTCTTTCATCTCCATGGCGGGAATCATCGCGTTCGCCGGCTATGACGGCTCGGTCTTCTTGATGGGCTGGACCGGAGGATTTGTCCTGCTGGCCCTCTTGCTCGCGCCCTATCTGCGCGAGTTCGGCAAGTTCACCGTGCCCGACTTTGTGGGCGACCGGTATTATTCGCGCACAGCGCGTCTAGTTGCTGTGGTCTGCGCGATCTTCATTTCCTTCACCTATATCGCCGGACAGATGAGCGGTGTCGGCATCGCCTTCTCCCGCTTTCTCGGCGTCTCATTCGAGGTGGGCATTGGCGTGGGCATGATCATCGTTTTTTTCTACGCCGTGCTCGGCGGCATGAAGGGCGTGACCTACACCCAGGTCGCTCAGTACTGCGTGTTGATCTTCGCCTACACCGTGCCCGCGATTTTCATCTCGCTGTTGATCACCGGCAACGCCATCCCGCAGCTCGGCTTCATTGGCAATGTGAGCGGCGAGGATGTTTCCATGTTGTCGAAACTCAACCAGGTGCTCACCGACTTGGGGTTTGATGAATACACCGCGTCCAAAAAAGCGATGTTCGATATCGTGTGCATCACCGGTGCGCTAATGGTGGGCACGGCTGGTCTTCCTCATGTGATCATCCGGTTCTTCACCGTGCCCAAAGCCTCCGACGCACGCCTGTCGGCCGGATGGGCGCTGGTGTTTATCGCGCTGTTATACACCGCAGCACCCGCTGTGGGGGCGTTCGCTCGCCTCAACTTCATCGATAGCGTGGACGGCGCGACCTATGTGGCGGCCCAAAACTATGCCGAGGACGCCGGGGCGATCGCGGCAGATGGCGGCAAGCCCTCCCCGGCTTGGCTCGCCAACTGGGAAAGCACTGGTCTCGTCGGCTTTGACGACAAAAACGGCGACGGCGTGATCCAATATCGCGGGCCGAACGCCCAGGACGGGCTTGCCAACGAAATTGAACCGCTCAATCGCGACATTTTCGTTTTGGCCAACCCGGAGATCGCACAATTGCCGGCCTGGGTGGTGGGCCTTGTGGTGGCTGGCGGTTTGGCGGCCGCTCTATCCACTGCCGCGGGGCTTTTGATGGTTATTTCTTCAGCCATCAGCCACGATCTTTGTCGACGAACGCTGTTCCCCAATATGAATGACGACACTGAGCTCAAGGTCGCACGCACCGCCGCCGCCGGCGCTGTCATGGCCGCAGGATTGCTGGGCATCTACTCCAGCAAGCTGGCGTTTGTGGCTCAGGTGGTGGCGTTCGCGTTCGGGCTGGCCGCAGCCTCGCTGTTCCCGATCATCTTTCTGGGCATTTTTTGGAAGCGCATGAACCGCGAAGGCGCCATCGCCAGCATGAGCGTCGGGCTGATCACAACCTTCAGCTACATTGTCTATTTCAAGTTTATGGGCGGGGCGTCGGACCAATGGCTGTTGGGCGTGTCCCCAGAGGGCATTGGCTTTGTGTTCATGTTTTTGTCTCTGGCCGTTGGCGTGGCGACAGCACTCGCCACACAAGCGCCGCCACGGGACATCCAAGACTTGGTTGAGGATATTCGCGTTCCCGGCACCCGCAAGTCCCACGGCATCGCCGACATGGGCATGGAACCGACGGATTGAACTCAAAAAAAGGGTGAGACCAAAGTCTCACCCCAAGGCTAGTTCGGGAGGCCCTGAACCAAGTTGAGCGCCAGAAGTTCGTTAAAGCGAGGCGGCTGCAGCCATTCTGTTTCTGACATGTTGAATGCTCTCAATCGCGTCTCGGGCCGTTTGTAAAAGCGACAACATCGTTTTAGTGGACAAATAGCGGCCACCAAACGCGCCGAGGCGCACTCTGTGCCATCTGGAGACAATTACGATCGCAGTGACCCAGCGCCATGCAGGTCTGATACACCCGTCGGGCGCGCAACGCGCCGCAAGCCCGGCGTGAAGCAAGCGACGACAACACGTGAGCTGCAATAAATTGGCCGGCCCCCTTCGTATCCCCGATCAATGTCCTACCACTGAGCAATTGCACAATATGACACCGCGAGAGGGGTCAAACTAAGAATTTATAAATCTGTACCATATTTGCCACATTCCGTTCTGTGAGTTGCATTTTGCGTTTTGCACGCGGTGCAGCCCTTTGCGCCGCCTTATATTGCAGCCTGACCACTGTGCGGACAGATGTTGCAGTGCGGCAAAACCGCTAGACTTTGACCAGGGAACAGCTGAAACTAGAGAGAGTTTTTGGTGTGTGCCTGATCCAAGGAACACACCAAAAGCTGAATGCCCGGTTGCAAATTCGTTTTCGAAGGTGGTATGCCATTTGCTAACAGGGTGGTGGACATTCTGAGTATCGCCTTGGGGGGCCCAAATGTTAGATTCACTGACCAACCCAGCAGCGCCGACGATTTCTGGATCAGATCAATCCCGCAGCTCAACAGCGCGTCGGAAGACTTCGGATTTGCGCGACGGTCACAATTCTGCCGCAAAGTCACCACATGCGAACGGCCACGACGCCTCGATCCACGCCTTGAATCAAGCAAGCGCTGTGGTTCGCGCGAATGGCAAATCAGAGCATGGCGTTTACTCATTTTTGGGCGTGCCACACGGGCTGACCGGCGTTGCGAAGCGTACACTCGATTTGGTGATTGCAATTCCCACCTTGATCTTCGTTGCACCGCTCATGCTGGCCCTGGCGATCGCAATTCGACTTCAGGACGGAGGCCCGGCCTTGTTCCGCCAGCGACGCATTGGACGCGGCGGGAAGGAATTCACGTGCTATAAGTTTCGTAGCATGTTGGTGGATGCGCCGGCCCGCCTTGAAGCGCTGCTGGCGCGCGATCCAGAGGCCCGTGAGGAATGGGCTCGCGATCAAAAGCTTCGTAATGATCCGCGCATCACCAAGCTGGGCGCCTTTTTGCGCAAGACCAGCCTGGATGAGGTGCCGCAGCTATTCAATATCATCCGGGGCGAAATGAGCATTGTTGGCCCCCGTCCCATCGTTCACGCCGAAATTGTCCGGTATGAGGAGCTGTTCCTTTATTACTGCGCGGCAAAGCCTGGCGTAACGGGCTTGTGGCAGGTGAGCGGACGTAACGACGTCACCTACCGCGAGCGGGTTTTAATGGACGCGGAGTACGCCAAAAGCTGGAACTTGTGGAAGGACATCAAGATTATCTTGGCCACATTGCCAGCGGTGCTTTTCTCGCGCGGCGCATACTGAAATCTCCCCGATTTACCAATGAGTGGCGCGATAGGATTGTGGTCCATTCGTTTCATGGTGACTTTCATTGGGAGAAGCAGAGTCATGGGCTTTGCGCCTGCGATCGCCATTGCATGAGTTTCGAGGCGGCGCGTCGCTCAGGACGTTTCACAAATTCCGCAATGCTTTCCCTGCAATCAACGCCGTCTCGCGCTCGTCCTCACTTGGGAAGACGTCTGGCGACCGCCGCTCCCAGTCACTGGACCCGATCACTCACTGAACCCGACCACTTACTGGGGCCGACCACTTTCTGGGGCCGACCACTTACTGGGGCCGATCAGCCGTCAGCGCGGCTAGCGCTGCGTTGATAAGCGATTTCCAAGGCATCGGTGTGCCCCATCAATCCCAACCGGTCGAATGGCGTGTTGTTACGCGCGCCTTCGGCCAATCGCTTGAGGACGGTGTTATCCATGACTTGGGCCAACCGATCTCCCAATACGGTGATGTCGCCGCGTGGCGTGATGAATCCGTTAACGTCATCGAGAACAAAGGTCTTTGCCCCGACAGTATCTGAAACGATCACCGGGACACCGATGGACAGCGCCTCAAGCACAATCAGCCCAAAGGTCTCATACCACAGCGAGGGGAGCACCACCGCCCGACTGGCGCGCACGGCATCGGATACGGTTTCCTGTGACCCCCATGGGACATAGCGGTGCTCTGGATAGCGCTCCTTCAGGTCGGCTTCGGCGGGGCCCTGTCCCAAAAACGCACAGGGTACACTCATGCGCCTGGCGGCCTCGGCGAGCTCCATGACCCCCTTTTCCAAGGTTAGCCGACCGGCAAACAGCACATGTTCATTGCCCCACGGCAATGTGGGCGGCCCCTCCAACGGCGAGACGGGATTATGAATCACCGTGTGTTCGGCATGATCTGGGCTCAACGGAATTGCCACATTTTGGGCCATCTCACTGACATGCACGAACGTCAGATTGGAAATTCGATCAAATTCCGCAGCCAGCCGACGATGGCGCAAAAGACGAACCATCTTGTGGCGGCGCGACACGCGATCACAATTGCTGGCGATGCAGGCGCCACCCATGGGCTTCAGGGTACAAGGCTCCCTTTGGCCAAATTGGTAATAGGCCCCATTGGGGCAAACCGAGAAGTAATCGTGCATGGAGACCAGAATGGGGACCCCCAGACGATTCAGGGCGCGAAAAACCGATGGACTAAAAGCCTTCGACCATTGGTGAATGTGGGCGACCGAATCCGGCCCAATCACCGGCCTCAGTGCGGATTCCAGTGCGTTCTTGGCGCCATCGTTCCAGATTGCGAGTCGTGCCGCATTTAGGGCGTTGGTATTTGTCCACACGTCCTGGAGCGGAATGTGGGCCAACGTGATCGCCTCTTGATGCAAGCGCTCGTCAATGGGATCAATCGCATAAACGAACGTGACGTTATGACCACGCTGAGCAAGGCCAATCGCGCCATCAATCGCCACCTTGGCGGCGCCGCCGGAAACATGTCCAAAATCGGAAATGATGATCACGTGCATCGATCTTCACATGCCTGTTTCATACGTCTTGAGCTTGGCGTATTCACACAACGCCAACACGGAGAATACCGCTGATATGAACGCACGCCCCCCCTCCGACGCCGCCCTTTTGACCATTGTCACCATTAGCTGGAACGCCGCAGAGAGCATTGAACGCACTATAGAGAGCGTTCAAGCGCAAACCTACCCCAATGTCGAACATCTGTTCATCGATGGCGGCTCCACCGATGGGACACTCGACCTGATACGCGAGCGAATGCGTCCCCAGGACAGGCTGATCGCTGAACCTGACCGCGGCATTTCCGACGCCCTGAATAAGGGAGTTGCACAGGCGCGCGGAGACTTCATTCAATTTCTCCATGCTGATGACGCTATTCCTCCAGAATTTGCTGTGAAGGCAGTCAGTCTGCTGCAATCTCCTGACCAGCCGGCATTTGTGTATGGCGACTTAATCATGGAGCAAGCCGGCGCTCCAGCATTCCACTATGCCGGTGAACCAAATTACCGCTCCATCATTCCCAGGCGGATGCCGAACATTAATCACCCCACCTGTGTGCACCGGCGTCGCGCCTTTGACACGGTTGGTCCTTTCGACGAGGACCTCAAATGCGCCATGGACTATGACTGGTTTCTGCGCGCGGCGAAGCTTGGGGTATTCGGAATGCACTCGCCCGAGCTGGTGGCGCACATGAACATTGACGGCGTTTCCAACACGCGGTTTCGACGCACAATCACTGAGGTGCGCCAGATTGCCGCCCGTCATGGCCGCCCAGCGCCTATCGCCTGGTCTGAGTGGGCGTTTCGAACAGCCAAGACCAGCGTCGGCCAAGTGGTGCGCGGCATGGGCGGAGGAGCCTATTACCGTCTGCGGTCGATCATTAACCCCACTGTGAAGCCCTAAAACCACGATCGGGCGCGCGGCGCATAGCGCGCCGTCGCGAGACTCGACGTTTGCGCCCTGACTGGCCAATTGCGATTGCGGCGCCCACGAGGATCCATAGGGCGGGTGATTGCAATTCAGCGCCGGCGATCAGCATTGAGGCGAATGTGGCGCCAAGGCTCGTGGCCACGGCCCAATTCAAACCGGTGCGCGGTGTAGGTTCACCTTGATTTGCAGCCAAACAACGCAGGCCTGTGTCGATGACGAAATAGAGGAACAGGCCAGTGCCAATCACGCCGACCCCACACAACAACGAAAGGATTAAAGAGCTTGGCCGGTGGTTTCCCATGCCCACGCCGATGCCGAACGTGTCCGCAAAAATCTCCAGCGCCAAATCATTGGCGTAGGATCGTTGTTGAAACGAAATCGACGTATTCTTGTCGAGGATCTGTTCTTCTATGATGCGCGCTGCTGCTTCTGGGTCGATGAACACCACCCACGTCACCACGAGCGACACCGCCCCCAATATGAAGAACCCCGCCGCCTTCTGCAGTTGGCGCAGCGGAATTTTTGCTCCCAATGACATGGTTGCGCCCCCCATGATCACACGAACCACCATCCACGCAGCAAACATGGCCATGCCCGCATACGCGGTGCTCGACGTGGAGATCAAAAGAGCGAGAACGGAGCCAAACCAGGCAAGCAAATCCCTCAGCCTCCCCTTTGCCATATAGATTTCGAAAAAATAGAACTGTAGGGGAATATAAAACACACCAACTGCAGATGGTTCCGGGAACGAACCGGACGGCCTGGGCACACCCGCGATTGCTTGGTCCCAAGCTGTACTGTGTAGATCAGTATGTAATAGGAAATCCGGAAAATACACACCGAAATAAAAATGAGCCACATGCCAGTATAGCCAAAATGTACCACCAATGAACATTGCGTAAACCAATGTCTCAATCAGCTCACTGCGTCGGTTTTGGTGCGTAATTATGGTTATTGCCACGGTCGCCGCAAACACCACGCTCACGACGAAGTAGACCGCCTGATTGAAACTCTCCGGCTGCTGGCTGAGCGGTACTGCATTCTGCCAGGCAAAAAACGCCGAACCCGGCATAGTTTCCGAAATTTGAGGGAACAGGTAGGGCGAATATGAAATCAGGAAAATGTTGTACAGAAAGAAGAAAACCAACGGCGTGATTTGCCGAATCACCGCCCCCGATCGATTGGCTTGAATTGACCTGAATCCGAGATCAATCACAAACCTGCCAATGAACATGAGCACGACAGCCCATGGGATGAGAACCGACGTCCCGCCAATATTCGTCACGGCTGCGTCTTTCAGTGGCACAGACAGCCCAAGGGCGATCAGCCGCCAGCGCAATGACCCGGCGAACGCCACGGCCATGAGCGGTACAGCAAGAACAATAGATACAGGAATCATTGGCCCACCCAGACTGTGGCGGTTTCACGCACACCATGTGATAGAAGCATCTTCGATTTGGCTCAATGGTTGCTTGTTGTGATGCGATGCAAATGGCCGTCGAATTGAACAGTACCAACATTGTGATCGCGGCAAAGACTTTATAGAACCAATGAAATTGGGGATATCTGGATATGGGGGCCTAATGTGAGCGCTGATCGTTTTCGCGTTCTCATCGTGATTGAGTCACTGGACGGTGGCTCTGGACGCCATGCCGTTGACCTTGCCCTTGGATTGGGAGCTCGCGATCACGACGTCGTCTTCGCCTATGCCCCTCACCGGGCTCATGACGGCCTTTTAAACGAGCTTGCAGCTGGTCGAAATGTCCGCGTTGCGCCGTTTCGCATGGAACGGGCTGTCAGCCCACGTGACATGCGCGCGCTCGTCGATCTGGAAAAAATCGTCAAACAATATGGTCCGTTTGACGTGGTGCACGGGCAAAGCTCCAAGGGCGGCGCGGCGGCGCGACTGATGAGCGCCGGCGGGGCTAAACGTGTCTATACCTCACATGCATTTCGCACCATGGACCCCACGATTCGCCCCGGCGCGCGCATGTTCTACAACACCATGGAGCGGGCGTTAGCTACACGAACTGACGCCCTGATTGCCGGATCCCAACGGGAATGGGATCATGCATTGCGCGTGGGTTTGCCTGAGAAAAAACTCCATAAGATTGTCAACGGCATGTGGCCGCCCACTGGTCAGCCTGACGCCATCACACTGCGCATGGAGGCCGGTATTCCCATGAACGCGGTGTGTGTGGGATTTGTTGGTCGCTTTGAGTACCAAAAATATCCTCAAATGTTTGTCCGCGCGTTTGCCCGCGCGTCAGCCGAGCTCAATGGGGTGGCGCCTTACGCCCTTATGGTGGGAGACGGTTCACTACGGCCTGATGTGGAGCATGAAATCGCCAAAGCCGGCCTTGGCGACCATGTAAAACTACTCGGCGCCGCCGCGGGGCTTAGATGGATGCCCGCATTTGATATTCTGGCCATGTCCAGCCGCTATGAAGCCATGCCCTACGTTTACATTGAAGCGCTGTTCAATAGCCTGCCCATTATCACAACCGATGTGGGCGGCGCAGTGGAAGCTGTGGCGCCGGGCGTCAATGGCGTCATCACGCCAACGCTCGACGAAGAGGCCTTCGCCAATGCGCTCACGTCGTTGATCCGTGATCAACAGCTGCGCCAGTCCTACGCCGAAGCGTCACGCGAACGGGCCAATGACTTTCATATGGACCTGATGATTGACCGAAACCTGGCGGTTTATCGTGACGTCACTTTAGCCGCCTAGCTGAGATCAGACCGCTGTAACCGCGTTTTCGTGGCGCACAAACCAATCATAAGCATTGGTCAATCCGTCCCGCAGGCTGATCTTGGGCGCCCATCCCATGGCTCGCAATCGATCGGCCGACATCAGTTTGCGCGGCGTGCCATCCGGTTTCGACCGGTCATGATCCAGTCGCCCAGCAAATCCCACCACATCCATAATCAGCGTGGCGAGCTCTTTGATGGTGACGTCCGTCCCGGAGCCCACATTCACATGCTCGTCGCCAGAATAATTCTGCATGAGGAACACAAGGGCATCGGCCAAATCATCCACGTGGAGAAACTCACGACGTGGCTCGCCGCTGCCCCAGATCGTCATGGCGTCGTCATTGGCCAGTTTTGCTTCATGAGCCTTACGGATCAGCGCGGGGATCACATGACTGGTCTGCAAATTGAAATTATCGCCTGGTCCGTACAAATTGGTGGGCATGGCCGAAATGAAGTCCGCGCCATGCTGGCGCCGATAGGCCTGGCACAATTTGATGCCGGCGATCTTGGCAATGGCGTACCACTCATTGGTCGGCTCTAACGACCCGGTCAGCAGAGCGTCTTCGGGGATCGGCTGTGGCGCAAATTTGGGATAAATGCACGATGATCCCAAGAACAAAAGCTTTTCTACCGCGTTGGAATGGGCGCTATGGATGATGTTCGCCTCAATCATCAGATTGTCGTAGAGAAAATCTGCGGGATAGGTGTCGTTGGCGAGGATGCCGCCCACCTTCGCCGCGGCAAGGAACACCGCCTGCGGCCGCTCCGCACTCATCCACGCTTCGACATCGGTCTGGCGGCGCAAATCAACCTCAGAACGCGATGCCGTGAGTACATCACAGCCCTCGCGCTCCAAGCGCCGCACAATGGCTGATCCCACCATGCCGCGGTGACCGGCCACCCACACACGTTTGCCGGCAAGTTCGTACATGACCACTTACTCCGCAGCGTTGCGCGTTGTGGCGCCCATATCGAACTCCACCATGCCCACGCGGCCAAGATCGACGCTCAGTTTCATGGACTTGAGTTCAGCCTCGACCATTTCAGTGACCAACTCTGGGAATGTGACCTTGGCCGTCCAGCCCAATTTCTCGCGTGCTTTGGTGGGATCGCCCAACAGCAGCTCGACTTCGGTGGGACGGAAATAGCGCGGGTCGATCGCAACGATGGTCTCGCCAGACTTTCGGTCTATGCCGATTTCATCAACGCCCTCGCCGCGCCACTCAATCTCGCGGCCCACCACGGCGAAAGCGCGCTCCACAAACTCGCGCACCGAGTGAGTCTCGCCTGTGGCGAGCACATAATCGTCCGGTTCATCTTGCTGAAGAATGCGCCACATGCCTTCTACATAGTCGCGCGCATGGCCCCAGTCGCGTTGTGCATCCAAGTGCCCGAGATACAACCGCTTTTGTTGCTGCAACTCAATGGCCGCCACGCCACGCGCAATCTTGCGCGTCACAAAGGTCTCGCCGCGCAGCGGGCTCTCATGGTTGAACAAGATGCCGTTCGAGGCATGCATATTGTACGCTTCGCGGTAGTTCACCGTGATCCAGTAAGCATAGAGCTTAGCTGCGGCGTAAGGACTGCGCGGATAGAATGGCGTCGTTTCGCTTTGCGGTGTTTCCTGGACCTTGCCATAGAGCTCCGAGGTGGAGGCCTGATAGATTTTGCAGGTCTGCTCCATATTCAAAATCCGCAAAGCTTCAAGCAAGCGGAGTGTCCCGATAGCGTCTGCGTTGGCCGTGTACTCCGCCGTTTCAAAGCTCACCCGCACATGGCTTTGTGCGGCCAGATTGTAGATCTCATCAGGCCTTATCTCCTGCACCAACCGAATGAGATTGGTTGAGTCAGTCATGTCGCCGTGATGCAAGAAAAACCGCGTTTCATGTTCGCGCGGATCCACGTAAAGCTCGTCGACCCGTTCGGTGTTGAACATTGAGGATCGGCGTTTCATGCCGTGGACTTCATAGCCCTTTTCCAACAACAAACGGGCGAGATATGCACCGTCTTGCCCGGTAACACCTGTGATAAATGCTCTTTTCATATCAAATTTCGCTCCACCCATGCGGGCGCAATGCTCCGCAATCGTCCCCGACTGCCCCTATAACACTCTAATCGTGATAATATTTTCTATACTGAAGACTGTAATAACCGCCGCCGTCTTCATATTTTGCTTGAGCGCTCATGTTCACGCGCGTCAGGACGACGCCGACCAGCGGTGCGCTCACCGAAGCCAATGTGCTGAGCGCGCTGCGGACAGCGTTGCGCGGCGTATTGCGCCATTGGGCGACGAACACCACTGCGTCCACATAGGCGGTGAGCACGCGGGTTTCCGTCACCGCCAAAACTGGCGCGGTGTCCACGACAATCAAATCAAACTCGCGGCGCAATTCATTGAGCAGATCTTGGATGCCCGACAAATCCGCCACACCAGGCAAAGCGAATTCGCCCGACGCCAATGGCAGCACCTTGAGACCCGTTTCCAACGGATCATCAATCAGCACATTTTCAAGCGTCTCGCGCCGCGCCAACACATCGGCCAGCCCCTTGCGCGGCTCCACATGCAGTGCGCGCGTGAGTTCACGACGGCGCAAGTCAAAGTCCACAACGGCCACACGCGCGCCCTGCATGGCGGCAACGCGCGCAAAGCTCAGCACAGCCGAGGTTTTGCCCTCGCCCGAAACGGCCGATGCAAACGCCACAACTTTGGCGTCGGGATAATCACGCGACAACAACACTGTGGCCCGAAGCGCGCGTAGCGCTTCGGCATAGGCTGACATGGGTCGGTCCACAACGTAATCGGCCACATCGGCCACGTTCAAACGCCGTAGCCGGCCGGAAATGCGCACCCTGGGCAAGAGCGCCAAGCATCTCACATTGAAGAACCGTTCCACATCCGTCGGCGTGCGCAATCCACTGTCGAAGGTTTCCGCCAAGAATACCGCGCCCGCAGCGAGCGACAGCGCCAGCATCATGCCCAACATGTAATTGAGGTTCTTATTGGGAGCAGATGGCCATAAGGGGATTTCGGCAGTCGCGATAATCCGGGCCTGGGAGTCTTCTAAGGTGCCCAAAACGTCGGTTTCCCGAGCGCGATCGAGCACACTTTGATACAGCGTGCGCAGCGCGTCCGCGCGCCGCTCCAATTCGCGCAACTCCACCAAGCCGCCGCTCTTATCGCCAAGTTCGGCGCGCTTTTCGTCGATCCGCGATTCGATCGAGATGACCCGCTGACGCGCCACCTGCACATCGTTTTCCAATGTGGAAACAACGCGTTCCACTTCAAAATCAATCTGCGCTTCGATATCCGCCAGCTGCTGGGTCAGAGCAATCATCTCTGGGTGGCCGGATCCGCGGCCAGGATTGGCGGCGATTTCACGATTAATCTGACTGCGTTGGAGGCGTAGACCGCGGATTTCTTCAGACTGCACAACGTCTGTATAATCGTCGACGGGACGACCGGCATCGATTTCGCGTCTCAATGTCGCTAAGCGGGACCGCTTTTCCGACAAATCCGCACGTTGGATCACCAGCTGGGCATTGAGTTCCGCCAACTCTTGTTCATACAGATTCCCCTGTGCGCCGTCGCCGCCACCCGCGGCTGCAGGGAAACCCAACTCCAGCCGCAATTGACTCACTTGTTCCTCAGCCGCGCGCAATTCTGATCGCATGCTGGCCAATCGCTGATTCAGCCACTCATTGGCCTTGCGGGTCACCTCCAAATTGCCCTCGAGCTTGTCGATCACATATTGATCGGCCAAGGCATTGGCGATATTCGCGGCTTTCGACGGGCTTTGGCTGCGCACAGCGATGCGGATGATGTAGGTGGCCCCAATCCGGCGTACATCCAATTGGCGACGGACCTCGCCAATCACGCTTTGACGTTCAATTTCCAGCCAACGCGCTTGCTCAGCGACCGCGTCGACTTGATCGGCGACCGGGTCATCGGCCCGCGACGTCAGAACACCGAAAAATGACGAAACCGCCCTTTGGACATTGTTTTGGAGCACCTGCACTCCGCTTGGCGGTCGCAGCCGGTAATTGAACTCCGGGTCGTTAATCAATCCCAATTGATCAACCACTCGTCCAACCAAGGCGCGTGATCGAACAAGCTCCACCTCCGTATCAACGGCAGCGGTGTCCGCCACAACGCCCCCATTGACAGGTGTGCGATCAATGACCTGATTTGGTTCAGGATCGAGCAGGACATTGGTGTCGGCTGTGTAGATGGGCGTCAGGCGGGATGTGACAACGACAGTCGCCGCCATCACCAATCCCACCATAACCATGAACAGCACCAGCCGTCGGCGAAATGCAAACCATAACGACTTGAGATCGATGCCGTCGCCACCGTCCTCGTCGTTCAACAAGACTGATTCACGCAGCAAGGGCTGCGCTTCGATATCGCGCTGCACGACGTTCATAGCACAAGCCGCTTTCGTTGAGGCTTACCCTGGGACCTAATACCGTACGACGAGATTGGCGCCAAAGCTATTGTTCGTAATTTCTCCGTCACCGAGGTCTACATCAGTTATGACGGTCGGGTCATCGGAGAAATTCACTTCACGTTCGAAACGACGGTATACCGCCTCAATGCCCACAAAGCGATTTAATCGATAGACGCCACCAAATGATGCTTCAAATACATCGTCCTCACGATCAACTAGGGCAAGTGTATCGGGATTAATCCCGAAATCATCAAACTGCTCATTCTGCAGAGCCAATTCCGCCGTGAGGATCAGATTGCGCCGCAATTCGTAGTCGGCCCGTGCAAATCCCCGCGTGCGCAGGTTGAGCGATGTGCTCTCCAACCCGGTTTCTTCCAATGCGCGAGACGCGCCAAACGTGGCCGTGATGATCGGCGTGGCGAACCATTCAAGCGAACTGCGCACCGAAAATGTATCCTGCTCATCGCGCGGAGGCAGGCCTGGGACGGAATTGTCAAATTCTCGGGTTTGAAAACCAACGACCGCTTCGCCGCGAATCAGACGGGTAAAATCAAAATCCGCCCCAATCGATCGACCGAAACTAGAGCCTGAACGATCTTGCACGCCAGGCTCGAGAAGGTCGTACTCAAGCTCGGTATAGGCGAGTTCGCCGAAGACCGACGCTGCAGGCGTCAGTGCAAATGCGCCGCGGACTGAACCGGTCCACTCGTCACGGTCGCGGAAGTCTTGGTCAATCTCCGTCCCTTCGGACGTGACAGTGTCATCAAAGTCGAATGTGGACTGAGAGATTTCACCGGAGAACAGGAACCGATTGAATTCGCGCGCCAACGACAGACCGATACGTGACCGATCAGCCTGAATTGGCTCCACCGACACTTCACCCGGCGCCACGGTCCGCGCGGACCGGCGCTCGTTGAACACATCGCGATTGGCAAAGCCGCCCAACTCGAAATTGCGTGGCAAATCCAGTCGGCCATCAGCGCCGAACCTCACATCCACAGTGGATTGCTCCTCAGCGTTCAGCACCTCACGAACATCCACGTCGCCGAAGAATGTGAGCTTGTGGCGCGCCCATTGGGAGTCGACATTAATCCGGGGACTGAAGGTGAAAACCCCGCTCGATTCGCGATTTTCCTCGGTTCCGCGCGCATTGTCGTCATAGGCCAAACCTGTCGTCAATGTGGGGAACAATCGGAACGCCCCCACATCAATGCCGTTTGCCGTGAACCCAATGTCATCGCGCTCTCTCACGCTGGTGTTGCGATCGCGCAAGAAGCCCTGAGCTTGGGCGCTGCCAACAGCGATTATAGCTGCAAGGACCGCAAGGCCCGTTTTCCGTATCAACATGCTAGTCCTAACCCCCAACTCAATGCTCGCCACGGTCCTGCAGGACCGGTGAACCAGTTATCCTTCGTAGTCCGAGCCGACCAGGACCGGACCAGCCGCCGGCGGCGGCCCTAAGGGACCATCAAATGAGTCGCCCTGAGATACACCAACGAGTTCTTCTAATGACACTTCGCTGGCCAAGCTTGCTGCAACAGATTCAAGCGCTTGCGTCACCGTTGGAGACCAATCCCCCGCCAACAGCAAATCAAAAGCGCCCGCCGCGACATCCAAAGAGAGGCGCCCATCCGCCAGTCCCAAGCCAACCAATTCGTTCAACAAGCGCCGCTCAATCATGAGCTGATCAGCGGCGGGGTCCATTTCCGCCAAAACGCCAATCATCCGGCTCGCCAAAGGAGCGCTTTCCCACACATTCCCAGCCACAGACTCAGCTGCGTTTGGACGACCTGGCAAAGTATCTTGTCCAATGGCGCCTGCGGCTGTCGCACATGCTGAAACCACAAGAGCGCACAAATAATGATGAATTTTCATCCCCACCCCTCCGTCAAAGCCGTCGGCGCCAATCACCTTACCGGCCGTTAGCAGATAATACACTGTGTTATGCGAATTGTATCCCCCGGAAGAACTTTTGTTTCCGGTGTGAGTCGATACCCTTCCTCATCCGTCGCGTCCGCATGGGTCACGAAGATGCGCTTGCGGTTGGCGCGGTAAGTAAACCCACCGGCTGTCGCAATCGCATTCATGACCGTCAACCCGTTGGTATAAGAATACTGACCGGGATCATTGACCTCGCCAAGAATATAATATGGCCGATAATTCGTTACCTCGGCGCTAACTTGGGGGTCCCTGAGAATATTTTTTTGCAGTAACGCCGCTTTCACCAGCTGCTCAAGCTCGGGGACGGTATATCCATCCGCATCAACTTGGCCCAGAAGCGGTATTGAAACTTGCCCCACGCCATCCACAACAAATTCGCCGGACAGCTCAGGCTCGCCAAAAACCGTGATCCGAAGTGCGTCACCAGTCCCCAACCGATACTGGAGGTTGGAGCCCGTATCCGTGGGCTCAGCCGCTTCCTGGCCAGGAACGATTGGAGGTTTGTTTGAGCACCCCGAGACAACCAACGCCAGCAGAGCAAGCCCCATCACTAAACTTCTTTGCATCCACCTTCTCCTGCGCCCCGGAAGTTTTATCGAACGTGCTAGCATCGGCTCATGACCGTAGCAACCGACCTGACGCCATATTATTCTGAAGTCACCTGTAGAAATTCCACTGAATGTGACCAAATCCGCGCTGCTGACAAGACTCCCGTCGCATATGCCCCAGTGTCAACGCCCACCCGGCGCTCGGTGAGAACTGGCTCAGATTCTGGCGTGTGCCCGTGCACAACTTTTTTTTCCAGTGGACCGTCGTCATTCAAAAATTCGTCGCGGATCCAAAGCATGTCCTCGGCACTTTGTTCATCGAGCAGCGCCCCTGGGCGAAGCCCAGCATGGACAAACACAAAATCGCCGAGAACGAGCATCAAATCCAACTGTTCAAAAAATGTGACATGGTCGGCCGGCATGGCGCCGCGCAGTTGTGTCTGCACATGCCGCCATGTCTCGGGCGCATTGTCATAGGCGATGTCATCAACACCGTAGGAGGCAATTGTCCGGTCGCCGCCATAATTCACCCAGCGACCACCATAGCGGCGTGCGGTCGCAGCATCCTCAGCGTTGAGAAACTTCAACATCACGTCTTCATGATTGCCGGTCAGAAAATGCGTCCGCGCCTGCGGGAACGGCGCATGCGTCAGGATGTCGATCACACGACGCGAATTTGGTCCGCGATCGATGTAATCGCCCAGAAAAACCACATGCACATCGAGGTTATCGTATTCTTCCTGCGATGACGCGGCGTCCTCGCGGATCAGATCAAGCAAGCCCGCCAAAAGATCATCACAGCCATGCACATCGCCGACAGCATAGATCAAATGCCCGTCGGGCGCTTTTGGCGCACGCCTTGGCGACCGACGTTCAAAGAAACGCCCCAACTTGTTCAATTGCCCTCACTCCCAAGCCTAATCGGCTACCACTGGGGCGATCCACACACGCCGCTTGTTGATGCCAGCATGAACCAGCCGCATCGGTTTAAGCGTCACAACGGTGGGAAACGCGCTTATCTGCTAAAGATATAGGACGCTCTTGGGAGGCAGTAAAGCAAGCGAATTCTAACGCAGCTGAAAAACGAGCATGGCAACGCCAAGCCAAAATGAACCACAGGTCAAACCAACGAATGCAATCACGGCCAACGGAGACCAATGACCCTCGATCACGGGCTCGGGTTGCGAAACGTCCAAGCCCAATCGAGCTTTGCTCGCTGTTGATGCGCCGCTTGCACGACCAGAAAACGCCGAAATTTGCAGTCCAAGCCGGCGCCAGTTGTCAGATTGTGGGGGAGTCGAAACAACGCGTCTAAACATTGGGGGCATGTGTCACACTCTCTCGCTGGTGTTGCCCCACACGCGATACCTATGATGTAATCTTAAATTGAGCATTTAGTCAAATTTTGGCTGAAAATGTAGCAATCTGGTGACGCTGGGGGGATTCGCTGGGGCATGGAAGCACATTCTACCGCACACGCCCAAAGTCGAATATCAATGCGTCGACGCGCCCTTGCCCGGCTCGGCGCGGTGGGCTTTATCGGCGTTGCTGTTTTCGCAATGTACGCGGCGCATGGCGACATGCGCGCCGCCCAAGGTAATGATGCTCTCATGGCGTTGGGATCGGCGGAGAATGGGGCCGAACGCGCTGCGCTTTTTGAACGCATGGCGCCCTCGCCTTTCGCACGATCGAACGGTGAGATGTTCGATGTCGCGGCGCAGGCCGAATTGATGAAAGATGAGCCGAACCTAGACATCGCCGAGGCGCATACGCGAGAAGCGCTAAAATTCTCGCCGGCGCGAACGGCGTCCTGGGCGCGGTTGGCCGACATTAATGTGCGTCGGCACGGCGCGCTGACCCCAGAGGGGTTGAGCGCCCTCAACAAGTCATTCACCGTATCACCATTTGGCGCCATTCCATTTCAGCGTTGGCGGCTGCGTTTTGCGATCAATCACTGGGATGAGCTGGACGACAACACGCGCCGCGCCGCGATACGCCAAGTCCACGCCATTGCTTTTTACCCAGGCGAAAACCGCAATTGGGTGCGCCGCTATGCCGCCTCATTGCCCCCAGGCCCAGCGCGAATTGCGCTGAACATGGCCATCGCGCCGTATGACTAACTCTCGAGCTGCTTGAGGTTTTTAGTCGGAATCCGATTTGACGGTGCGCGTGACATCGTCGCCGGCGTCCGACGAGCCATTGGCATCACCGGCCATTGCATCGTTTGTTGGCGTTTCCCCCGTCTCATGTTGGTTTGCCCGATTGACCGCGACCTCACGCGGGGCCTCACGATGTGAGGAGACGCGACTGCGGCGCACCACCGGTTTAGAGCGGCGGCTTTCGCTCGCCACGGCGTCACGCTTAGTGCTTGACGTGGCCAAGCCCACAGCGACGCCGAGCATGCCCGCCCACTGTAGCGCGATCGACGGCACCTCAAGGCTATACTCCAAGAAGGCGTGCATGGCGATCAGGAGCGAAACCACAATTTGCGCGCGCAGCCAGGTTCTCAACCGGGCGCGTCGGCGCAAGCCGCTGAAAATGATGACGTGGACAACAATGATTGACGCGAACAGAGGCAGCGCTCCAATCAGCCCCGCCTCTTCAAGCCACTGGACATAGGTGTTGTGGGCGGCGTTGATCCGATGCAGATCCACCCAGTTTGTGGCGGTCTGGTGGATGTCATTGAGGCGATCGAACGACCCCAGTCCGTGTCCCCAAAACGGCGACTCGGCAAAGGCGCGCCAATGCACCTCCAAAACCGCGAGACGCGCGGTGGCGGCATCCGGTGCGCTAGCCAGTCTGTCCACCACTGCCGCGCCGCCGAAGGCCAAGACCATGCCGCCGACCAGCACGCCACCGATCAACAACAGCATGAGCGATGGTCCGCGGCGGCGCGCCTCACGGGTCTTCATTTCCCACAACACGAACATGCCCAACGCCAAGAATGTGACCAGCACACCGCCGCGCGAGGCCGTCAATACAAGGCAAATCAGCGAAAACGACAATGCAAAAATGGCCAGCGCGCCTCGGCGGATGGTGGACTCCAAGGCGGCGAAGGTGGTCTCGTGGACTGCTCCGGCCTCTTTCGCCGCCTGCGCCAAGCGGGCGGCGGCCACGATGGTGAACACCCCGAACAATGTCGCTGCGGTGTTCGCGGACAGCAACGTTCCAGACAAACGATCAAAATGAAATACGCGCTGCGCACCGAACATGCGTTCAGGGTCAAGAGTAAAATCAAGAAATGCAGCTATGGCGTAAAGGCATGCAAAACCGAGAAACAAAGAGAAAAAGAGCTGCGCCCGCCGATTACTTCGCCCAACGGTAACGCCAATTAAAAATGCGGCCGCGAGGCCAACAAGCTTGATGGTTTCCCTTAGTGTTGCATCCGCGTCCAAAGTCAGCCGCCCTGGCGCATCGGTGAGCTCCCAAAACGGATTTTGGCCAAATAGACCGCCGGGCAACCACTGAATCACGCCAACACCAACGGTGATCGCGAAAAGCCCACCGGCCACGGCCAGCAAGGACGAAAAGTAAAACTGCGCCCAGCCTGTCACAGTGAGCAGAGTCACTGCGCCCAGACCGGCAAACAAAGCCGAAGCCGTGATCGGCAGTTCACGCGCATTTGCCCCAAGGGCGAAGTGAAAAAAGAAGATCAGCACCACAAAAGCGGCCACCAAGGGCCATTGATGCGGCCAGCCATACCGGATGCGATTGCGGATGCGCCGCAGCCCCTGAGTGCGAGCAGATACGTTGTCGTCAAACGCAACCATACAAACCTCGATTGGGCTGCGAAGTCTTGATTCACCCACGCCAGTGTATGCAGATCAGCCCTCAATGTGGCCGCAGAGCACATCGCATCTGCCCGCAAGTGTCCAGTCACTAGCCGCCGGATTTTTCGCCGGACTGCACAAATGGAGCCATGGAAATTGCCTTACGTCTTGTTGGCTTGATCACCACCCAGCGCCCCGGTCAGCATGGTGATAATGCCAGAAAAATCCCGCGTTCCCCCGCCCAAAGCCTCGTAAATGGCAAACAGCGCCTGAGCCTGAGCGCCCATGGGCGTTGCGGCGCCTGCCGTTTGGGCAGCGTCCTGAGACAGCTTCAGGTCTTTGAGCATCATTGCCCCCGCAAATCCGGGCGCAAAATTGCGGTCCGCCGGGCTTTCCGGACCGACCCCAGCCACCGGACAATAACTGGTCATGGACCAACACTGACCCGAGGCTTGCGAGGATATGTCGTAAAATCGTTGCGCATCCAGGCCCAGCTTCTCCGCCAAAGCGAACGCCTCGCACGTGCCAATCATGGAAATGGCCAGCAACATATTGTTGCAGATCTTGGCCGCCTGGCCCGCTCCGGCGTCCCCCGCCCGGATCACCGCCTTGCCCATTTGCGCCAGGATCGGCTCTGCGCGTTCGAACGCCTGCTGGGATCCGCCAACCATAAAGGTGAGCGTGCCGGCATCGGCCGCAGCCACACCGCCGGACACCGGCGCATCCACCATGGCAAAGCCCTTTTGCGCCGCAGCCGTGGAGACCTGGCGGCTGGTGTCCACGTCAATGGTGGAGCAATCGATCAACAGTGCATCGCCCGCGGCGTGCGCAAATACGCCGTCATCGCCAGCATATACGCCGCGCACATGGGCCCCGGCGGGCAGCATGGTCACCACGGCCTCAGCGCCGCTCACCGCATCGCCCAATGACGCCACGGTGTGGCAGCCCGCATTGCCCGCTGCAGCCCTTGCGGCCTCGCTCAAGTCAAACGCGCGCACCTCATGGCCGGCTCTGGCCAGATTGGCGGCCATGCCCGAGCCCATATTGCCAAGTCCGATAAATGCGAGCGTTGCCATCCCTTACTCCATTGATTTCATTATGGTTGCACTGTCGGTGATTTGAGCGAACTCGTCCTGTAGGCTCGCCAAATGCGCGTGATGCACATCATCTGCGCTCCACACGCGCCCGGTCAAATCCCGCTTGGGAAACGCCGCGCATGCATCAGCCACCACGGTCACGTGAAAGCCCAAATTCGCCGCCACCCGCACTGAAGTGGACAAGCAGTGCTCGGTGGTCATGCCAAACATGATCAGGTCAGTGAATCCGCCTTCGCGCAGAACGGATTCCAAGTTTGTGTCGAAAAAGGGCGCATTGACGGTCTTTTCAAACACCGGTTCATCATCCTCCGGCTCCGCCTCGGGCATAAAGGCATTGCCGGAATGTTCAGGGCGCAAGGGGCTCTCCGGTTCGGTCGAGTTGTGCTTGACATGAAAAATGGGAATCCTGTGTGTCCTGGCCGCCGCCAGCAATGCGGTTACGTTACCCTCAAGGTCGGGATTGTTGCGCTCGCCGCCCCAATGCGCCTCATCCACAAAACCAGCCTGCAAATCAATGGGGATAACGGCGAGCATGCAAACCTCCGGCATTCTTAATGTGCGAACATATCCGCAGTCAGTCGATAACGGCCCGTCATGGGCCACGCAAACAAGATATCCTCCATTTTTGGCCCATCGCCGATATTGTGCACCACTAGAGGCGCGCCGGATGAACCAATCTTGTCGGTGACAATCCCAATATGGGCGAGATATCCTCCCGCCCCGCGCAGATTCCACGCCACAATGTCGCCGGGCTGATAGGCGGACAAATCGTCACTGGGCGCTAGCTTGGCGCCCAGGCGCGCGAATAGAGTCTCCAGATTGGGCACACGGCGATGATCGATGTTGGGATCGGGGCGCGAAAGCCCCCAGTGGCTGGGGTAAGCTGAAAAGTTGGCGGTCATGTCATCATGCACCGCCACCTGCAAATCAATATCCAAGGTCCGTAGCGCGCGGATCACCACATCGGTGCACACGCCCGAATCCGCCGGGACATCCCCGCCCGGATAGCCGATGGACACATATCCCGGATCGTACCGGACCTGTTGCGTGGTGCGCTCAATGGCGGCGGCGGACACCTGACGTCCGAAGGACTGTTGCTCAGCTTGACCATTGGCCGCCCCCACGGGCCAGCACAGAAAACCCAAGAGCAAGACCACGCGAACATCACCCGCCACGGCGTTTTTTCTCCACCTCAGCGGCCCGGCGTTCCAGTTCATCGCGGGGGACATCCTCCACATGCGTTCCGATCCACCACCAATTGCCACACGGATCCATTACGCCGCCATCATGGTCGCCATAGAACTGATCCGCCGGCTCCATCAGCGCCGTTCCGCCGTGAGCCAGAGCCTTGGCAAACACCGCATCAGCGTCCTCCACCATGACATAAATGAAGGCCGGGCGATGCATGTCGTCATTCACCGCCTCGCCAAACATGATGGTGCAACCGTCAATGTTCAGTTCCGCGTTCCACACGGTCCCGTCACCATGGCGCAGCGGCTCACGCACAAGTTCGGCGTTAAACACATCCATGGCAAACTGTAGGGCCTTGTCAGCCTCGCGCACCACCACAAAGGTGGATACGGCGCTACGGCCGGGGGCTTTCCAGTGAGTCATGACACATTCCTCAATTGGACTTATCACCCGATTTGCGACCAAGATCGCGCTACGGTCAATGACCGCGTGAGCCCGCCCTATACCACTTCAGTGCAGTTGACTAACCGCCTATGGCCGCCCCATCGACACCATCTCCGCGCTATCTTGTTGTGGGCGCGGGGCGCATGGCCGCCAATCTCATGGCGTATCTGAAAACAACCGATTGCGCTTTCGCCCAATGGTCGCGACGGGCTGACGGCGAAGCCACTCTGGAGACGGCGACAGAGAGCGCGGATATTGTGCTTTTGGCGGTCAGCGACCGCGTGATCGCCGAGCTTGCCGAGCGGGTTCACGCAGCCAATTGCGATACGGCCATCGTGCATTTTTCAGCCGTGGTGGATGCGCAGCACGCCGGCGTCCTGCATCCGCCAATCGCGTTTCCGCCCGAGCCATTGTCCTCCGATTTCCTGAAATCTATCCCCTTCGTCCAAATCGAGGGCGGCGTGAGATTCGGGGATATCTTTCCCAAATGGACCAATCCGGTGTTCACGATCAACGGGGAAGACCGCGCGCTTTACCACGCGATTTTGGTTCTGGCGGGCAATCTGCCGCAACTCTTGTGGTCCAAAGCCGCCGCCGTCTTGGATCATGAAGCCGGGCTCGACCCCATGGCCATCCTACAGCCCTACATCGCCTCCAACGCCGAGCTGCTCAAAGGTTACCCCGCACCCACTTTCGGCGGCCCCGTAGCGCGCCGGGACGAAGTCACAATCGCCGCCAATCTCGCCGCCCTGGACGATTTTCCCGATTTGAACGCGTGTTATGAGCTGTTGTTAACCCTGGGCTGGCCAGAGCGCGGGGCGTAGGGCGGGTCAAGCGGAGCCGATCCGCCGTTCTGAGTGTTTGGCGTCTGGCGGCGGGTCCGGCCGCTTCGCGACATTGACCCGCTCTACATTGCCTCGATCATCCGCAGCTTGAGGCTCGGAAAGGCCAGAGGCTGCAAAGCCTCGCGGAACGGAACAACGACCTCGGATTGAAACGCGCCGTCCTTGGGGTCGCGGAACACATGTGTGCGTTCGCCATTCACGTCGCAGATCCAATAATCACGCACGCCATGCCGGGCATAAAGCGGGCCCTTGAGGTCGCGGTCCTTGGTAAAGCTGGTGTCGGCGACCTCGATCAGCAAATCCACATCGCGCCCGCGCACAGTCTCCGGATCGAGGTCGATCGGGTAAACGAAAATATCCGGCATGGTGAATGTGCGCGCTTGTGCGAAGCCCTCAATATAAAGCGTGGCGTCAGAGACTACCCAGTGGGTGTCGCCTAAGGCGCGCGCCAACGTCATCAATATCCAGCGATGCAGCCGCATGTGTTTGGGATTGTGGGCCTGCATCGGAACGATTTCCCCCTCAAACAGCTCTACCCTTTGGGTCATGTCGTCGAGCACGCCGGCCGCAAACAACGCACGCACGTCCTCGGCGGTGAAGCCCAGGCGCTCAGGCGATCGCGACGGTTGATTCGTGGTAAATGGCATCATTCAAGCCTAGCACATAACCGCCCCAACTCACCCCATGGTCGGGATCACGAACCGGTTTTCGTCATCCACATCGGCTGGGAAACGCTGGGTCACGGTTTTGATCTTGGTCCAGAACCGCACGCCCTCAGGGCCATGCTGGTTGACGTCACCGAAGGCCGACCGCTTCCAGCCGCCAAAGGTGTGGTAGCTCACCGGCACCGGGATCGGCACATTGACGCCCACCATGCCCACTTGGACGCGCTGGGCGAACTCACGCGCAGCCCGGCCATTGCGTGTGAAAATGGCGACACCGTTACCGTATTGGTGTTCGGACGGCAGGCGGATGGCGTCGTCGAAATCCTTGGCGCGCACGATTTGCAGGACGGGTCCAAAAATTTCCTCTTGATAGGTTTTCATGTCCTCAGTGACGCGATCGAACAGCGTCGGGCCGAGGAAGAAGCCGTTTTCGTGGCCTTGCAATGAATGGCCGCGTCCGTCGACGACCAGCTCGGCGCCCTCATCCATGCCCATCTGGATGTAGTTTTCGACCTTCGCCTTGTGGGCCGCCGTCACCAGCGGACCGTAATGGGCTTCCGTATCAGTGGAGACGCCCACTTTCAGCCCGGCAATGGCCGGCAAGAGCGCCTCGCGCAGGCGGTCGGCGGTGTCCTCGCCCACCGGCACCACCACGGGCAGCGCCATACAGCGCTCGCCGGCCGAGCCATAGGCGGCGCCGACCAAATCCTTGACCACCTGGTCCATGTCCGCATCGGGCAGCACCACGCCATGGTTTTTCGCTCCGCCCATGGCTTGGACGCGCTTGCCGTGTTCAGCGCCGGTTTTGTAGACGTAGTGGGCGATGTCGGAGGACCCGACAAAGCTGATCGCCTTGACCAGCGGATGGGTCAGCAGCGCGTCCACGGCTTCTTTGTCGCCATGGACCACATTGAGAACGCCGGCGACATCCATGCCTGCCAAATTGCCCGCCTGCATGAACAGTTCGGCCAGGCGCACCGGCACGCTCGGATCGCGCTCGGACGGTTTGACGATGAAGGTATTGCCGCAGGCAATGGCGACGCCAAACATCCACATCGGGATCATGGCCGGGAAGTTGAACGGCGTGATGCCGGCGCACACGCCCAAAGGCTGGCGCATGGAAAACACGTCGATGCCCGGCCCCGCGCCCTGGGTGTATTCGCCCTTTTGGCTGTGGGGGATGCCGCAGGCGAACTCGATCACTTCCAGCCCGCGCTGGACATCGCCCTTGGCGTCGGCAATCACCTTGCCATGTTCGGACGAGAGCAAATGCGCCAACTCGTCCATGTTCTCTTCGACGAGTTCCTTGAACTTGAACAGCACGCGCGCGCGGCGTTGCGGGTTCACGGTCGACCAGGTCGTGAATGCAGCCTGGGCGGCGGCGACCGCCTCGCCCATTTCCTCAGTTGAGGCCTGTGGCTTGTGCGCCTGGTCCGCGCCTGTATTGGGGTCGAACACATAGTGGGATCGCCCAGAGGCGCCCTCGTGGGGCCGGCCATTCACAAAATGGCGGATTTCGCGAAGATCTGTTGCGGACATAGTGGGAGCGTCAGCCATAGCGTGTTGTCCTCAGTAAGCGTTCTGGTCAATTTTGGTCGAATGTGCCATGTCCGCTGGGGTATAGGCCAGCCCTCGTTTGCGACAGCCTGTGCGCGCGGCCAGATCTGTTGGGTGTGAGGGAATTGAAGTGACCAAACATCTCGTCAGCATGTGCATTCTGATTGTGGCGCTGGGATGCGCATTGGGATGCGCATCAGGCGGATCCAAATACGCCGCGCGCCCATCGGCCGAGAGGCTCCAGTCTGACATCGCGGACGTATTCCAAGCTGAACTGAACGCCTGGCGCGCCGGCGACGTTCAAGGACAGTGGGATGATCCTGCGCTGCATCGCCGATTGTCGCAGAATCTGGGCGCGAGATTTGATGCGCTCAAAGCGCGCTACGCCACGTCGTTCAAGCCCGATGGTGATGTGGGCGAGCTGAACGTGAACGACGTATTGATCGAGCCGTTTGGACCGGATTCGGCGGTGACCTATGCCGATTGGCAGTTCCGCATTGGCAATTCTCAGCTTAAGGGGCGCTCCACCCTGCTGTGGCGGCAAACCGGTATAGAATGGCGGGTGACCCACGACCAGTCTCATCCTGCGCCTCATTTCGATGGTGAATAGTCCAGCCGCATTACTCTGCGGCCCGCCGGGTGACCAAGGGCAATGCAGCCGCCGACTTGCCCCAACGCACAGTATAGAGGTCGAAACGCCGGTCCTTCAGATTCTGCACCGAGCCCGACTGTCGCGCCACGAGCAAGTCTGACAACGACAAATCGGCAATCGCAATGGTTTCAGTGTTGGGTGCGGTGTCGGCGGCCACGCCATCGCGGGCGAAGGGAAAGTCACTGGGCGTGAGAATGCAGCTTTCAGCATAGTGGATGTCCATGTTTTCCACATTGGGCAAATTGCCCACCACGCCAGACAAAATCACATAGCACTGGTTTTCCACCGCGCGCGCATGACAACAATAGCGCACACGCAAATAGCCGCGCCGTTCATCGGTGCAGAACGGCACAAACAGCATCACTGCGCCCTGATCGACCAAATGGCGAGCCAGTTCCGGGAACTCGGAGTCATAGCAAATCATCACGCCAATGGGGCCACAGTCGGTGGGGATGACCGATGCGCTGTCTCCGCCTTTGATCGTCCACCAAGCGCGCTCGCTGGGCGTGGGATGCAGCTTGTCTTGGGAATAGACCGCGCCGTCACGCAAAAAGATGTAGGAGACATTGCGAATATCGCCATTGGCGATTTGGGTGGGGTGCGTACCGCCAATAATGTTGATGTTATAGGAGACGGCGAGTTTTTCCATGAATTCGCAAAAGCGGTCCTTATAGGCGGCAACTTTGGTGATCGCCTCGCCGGGATCATGAATTTTATCCAGTGATAAAAGTTGTAGAGTAAATAGTTCTGGGAAGACTACAAAATCCGAGTCGTAATCCGACGCTACGTCGACGAAGTATTCCACCTGTTCTTCAAACTCATCGATGCTCGTGATGCGCCGCATTTGAAACTGCACAGTCGCCACACGCACTGTCTTAGGCGGTCGCTTGCTTGACTTTGTTGTGTCGATGTCGGCCGCCTCTGGCGCAAGCGGATTGCGCCAAAACATGTGGGTGGCGTACCCGCGCGAGGCGGTGTCACTGGGCATGTAATTGGGTAAAACACCGATGGGGTCAAAGCCCTGAGCGAGGTGAAAGTTGATCACTTGGTCATTGATGGATTTGTCCTTGACCGCTTCGACATAATCGAAAGGCGACGGATACTGACCGGCGCGCTTGCGATATCCCGGCATCCGGCCGCCAAACACAATGCCCTTAAGCTCCAGATATTCGCACAATTCCTGGCGGGCTTTGTAGAGGCGCTGACCAATGCGCAAACGCCGGAATTCCGGATGGACCGAGACTTCCATGCCGTAGAGCACATTCCCCTTAGGATTATGGCGTGAGCCGAATGCGCCGCCCGTGATTTCCGTCCATGAGTGGGGCGCCAACGCCACGTCTTCGTCGATCATGAACGTGGCGCAATAGCCGACAATTTTGCCCTCATATTCGGCGATATACTGGCCTTCAGGGAAATTATTGATGTGCCCGCGAATGTGATCGGGCAGATACCCGTCGGTTTTGCCATACACTTTGCGGGAAAGTTCCGTAATGCCTGGAACGTCGTCAAAATGCGCATTGCGGATGATCAGTTTGGCGCGTGATCCATTGGTCATTCAAACATCCTCGGTCAGCGTGGCGTCGGGCGCCCGTTGCGCTTCGATCGCCTCTCCCGCCCTGGCCTGGCTCGCCCACATGCTGGCATAGCGTCCATCAAGCAAAAGCAGTTGGTCATGGCTGCCCTGCTCAACGACCCGGCCTTCGTCAAGCACAATGATTTTGTCCGCAGCCGCAATGGTGGACAGTCGGTGGGCCACGGCGATCGTCGTGCGCCCGCGCGCGGCCTCGGCTAGCGCCGACTGCACCATGGTCTCGGTGGCGGTGTCCAATGACGATGTGGCCTCATCAAGCACCAGGATTACCGGATTGGCCAAGATGGCGCGCGCCACACCCACACGCTGTTTTTCACCGCCCGACAATTTCAGTCCCCGCTCGCCCACTCTGGTGCGCAGGCCTTCAGGCAAACCCTCAATGAAGTCGCCAAGCTGAGCGCGCGCGGCGGCGGCCAAAATCTCCTCGTCCGTGGCCTCGGGGCGTGCATAGGCGATGTTAGCCCGCAACGTGTCGTTGAACAGCACAACCTCTTGGGGCACCAGTCCCAAGGCGGCGCGCACGCTATGCTGGGTCACATCACGCAAGTCTTGGCCGTCAATGCGTACGCAACCCGAGCTTGGGTCATAAAATCTGAACAACAGACGCAAAATGGTGGATTTCCCCGCTCCACTCGGACCCACCAACCCCACAAACCCGCCTGCAGGGACAGTGAAGCTGACATTATCCAATCCGCTGGCGCGCCCATCATGGGTGAAAGACACATTGTCGAACTGCACTTCGCCGCGATCTGCGTTCAGCGCGACGGCGTCCGGTTGATCTTCGATTTCCAAGGGCAGATCAAAGATTCCGAACAACTTCTCAATGTCCACCATCCCCTGTTTGATCTCGCGCCACGCCCAGCCAAGAATGTTCAGTGGGCGGTAGATATTGAGCATGTTCAAAACCACGAACATGATCTCCCCAGCCCCAAGACTGCCCTGCGCGACGGCGGCGCCCGTCAGCAGCAGCACCACGAGCAAACCCGAAGTCATGATAAATTCTTGACCCGCGTTCAGCGCGGCCAGAGAACGCATAAACGGAACATACAAGGCATTGTAATGGCTAACGCTTTTGTCGTAGCGCGCCGTCTCGCGCTCCTCCGCGGCGAAGGCCTTCACGGTCTCAAAGTTAGACAGCGAGTCCACCGCGCGAGCGCGCAATTCAGAATCCGCTTCGTTCACGGCCCGCCGCTGACGTGTGCGAAACTCCGTCAATTTTACCGTGAAGACGACATAAGCGACCACGGTGATCACGGCGACCAACGCAAAGCTGGGACCCAGCCGCACCCAAAATGCTCCGGCCACAATGAGCAGCTCGATCAGGGTGGGACCAATGTTGAAAGCCAAAAAGCGGAACAGATAGTCCATACTGCCCGCCCCGCGCTCAATGATGCGATTAAGGGCTCCGGTACGTCGCGTGAGGTGAAAACGTAGCGATAAGTTTTGAGCGCGCGAGAACGCCTGGGTGGCAATCACGCGCTGGGCGTCTTGGGTCACGCTCACAAACACCGCATCGCGCAATTGGGGAAAGCCGAAGGACAAAAACCGGGCGCCGGCATAAGCGATGGCCAGCCACAAGAATGCATCGAATGCGGCGTCCCCGCCGTCCTCCAGCGCATTGACGCCATCAGCAAGGAAGAAGGTCGCCGCCACCGACAAGCCCTTGGCCAAAATCGTGAGAATCAGGGCGAGCACAATCACCGGCCGCCAACTGGCGAGGTCCTGGCGCAACAGAACGCCGAACAGACGCGACAGCGCTCCAACAAGCGTGGCGCGCCCCGCGGCGACGTCTTCAAATTGCTCGACCGTGTGTTGCGCCCGCGGGCCCGCCTTTGCCATGTCAGACACTTGGCGTCTGATTCGCGCAATTGCCAGTTAATGGCTCAAGTTTACAGGCGCACTGACCCAGCCTGCCTAATTCCCGGTCTCATCGGACAAAGGCACATCGAAAATCTGACCGGGATAGATCAAATCAGGATCACGGATCTGATCATCATTGGCGGCGTAGATCACCGTGTATTGCCAGCCTGAGCCGTACAAGCGCCGAGAAATCCGCCACAGCGAATTGCCTGGTTGCACCACAATGGTGCGCGCCGCTTCACCGCGACTGGCCGCCGCCTGGGCGTCAGCTTGGGCTGCGGCCACCGCCTCGGGCGAGGCGCGCTCGAACGGGGCGACCACCACACCGGTCACCCGGCCCAGCTCATCAAGCTGATCGATCTGCAAATCGTAAACGCCCGGAGCCAGCGCTGATCCAGCGATCAGCGACCACGCGCCGGTATCGTTGGCCTGGGCGTCGCCGACGATTTTGCCATTGGCCAGAACGCGCACGCGCGATCCGGGCTCAGCGCGGCCGGAGAAGATCACGCTGCCCGCATCGTCATAATCGACGGCCAGAAGCGCCAGTGGCTGACCGGTGTCCTCCAGCGGCGACTGCAAAACCCGGCTGGCGCCGCCAGCGCTGCCCAGGATCACCAGTGGTTCGCGGTCGCGCGTTTCGGGAACCGAGACCACCACAACTTGCTCAGAGCGCACCTCTTGACCCGACGGCAGGCGCATGGTGAGGCCGATCTGCACCGATCCGACCGGCAATGGATCGGTGAGCACCACCACCCACTCGCCGTTCGAATCAATCTGGGTCTCAGTCAATGGCTCGCCATTGGCGAGAATGATCGCCGTGGCGCCCGACGCTCCACGTCCCGCCATGGTCGCAGTGCCGCGTGGATCGACGCGCACAATGTCGAAGCTTGGCGGGGCAATGCGCTCCGGCTCCACCGGTACTGGCGCAACCTCCTCCACGGGCGCGTTGGCCAGAGCGTCCAAAGTGTCTCCCGCCTCAGCCGCCGCAGGGCGGTCTGGACGGGAACGTTCGGTATCCTCTCCGCGTAAGAAATACGCGGTTGCCCCCCCGACTAAAATCAGCAGCGCTACCAAAAACGCGATAACGAGCGCGCGACGGTCTTCCATGGGGCGTACATCCTCTGTTGATGGGTTCGACCTCAAACCATGTGTTCGCACTGTACGCCCGCGCGCACTTCAACTCAACGCGAGCCATACAGTCTTAAGCGGTTTCTCCACCCAGCCGGGCGCGAGCTTTTTCTGCGCCAATCAGCGGAAACAGGCGCGCCATATCCGGTCCGCGCGTCTGCCCCGTCAATGCTAGGCGCAATGGCATGAATAGGGCCTTACCTTTTGCGCCCGTCTTGTCTTTCACGGCGCTTGTGAATGCGCCCCAGCTTTCGTCCGACAATTGACCTTCAGGCACCAGCTGGGCGGCCGTATCAGCAAAGGCGCGATCTTCGATCACGGGTGCAATTTCGCCATTGATCACATTTTGCCAGACTTTGGCGTCCGCCAATGTTTCCACATTCTCGCGGACAATGGTCCAAAACGCCTCGCCGCCGTCGGCGTTCATCGCCGCCAAGCGGTCACGCACCGTGTCGTAAGCAGCGGCATGCAGCACCTGCGCATTCAACCGCCGCAGGTCGGCGTCATCAAAGCGCGCGGGCGCCCGGCCGATTTTGTCGAACGCGAATTCGTCCGCCAACACCTCGAAGCTCGTCGCGGGTTCTAAGGGGTCGGAGGTGCCAATTTTGGCCAGATGCGCCGCCAGCGCGATGGATTCATACCCGGCCTCTCTCAGTTTGCGTAAGGAGAACGGCCCTTCCAGGTCGCGCTTTGACATTTTTTCGCCATTGGCGCCCACCAACAGAGAGGTATGGGCAAACGCCGGCGCCTCGCTGCCCAAGGCGCGGAAAATCTCAATCTGAGCGCCCGAATTGGTGACGTGATCTTCTCCGCGCACAATGTGCGTAATCCCCAACTCCACATCATCCACACAGGACGGCAGCGTATAGAGATACGAGCCATCGGCGCGCACCAAAATGGGATCGGAAATCGACGCCGTGTCGATGCTCACCGGCCCGCGCACCAAATCCTCCCACTCCACCGGCTGTTGGCTCAGCTTGAACCGCCAATGGGGCATGCGGCCTTCAGCGTCCAACTTGGCGCGATCGGCGTCGCTGAGCTTGAGCGCCGCGCGATCATACACAGGCGGCAACCCTTGGGCGCGTTGCAGCTTACGCTTTCGGTCGAGCTCGTCTTCGGTTTCGTAGCAGGGATAGAGCAAGCCCTCCGCTTTGAGCATGTCCACTGCGGCGTCATATTTATCAAAGCGTTCCGACTGTTTGATCACATGGTCGATCTGAAATCCGAGCCAGCCCAAATCGCGATGGATAGCGTCTTCAAACTCGGCCTTAGACCGCTCCACATCGGTGTCATCAATGCGCAGCACGAATTGACCCCCGGACTTGCGGGCGAACAATTGATTGATCATGGCTGTGCGCGCGTTGCCCACGTGCAGAAGGCCTGTAGGCGAGGGTGCGAAACGAACTTTGGTCATGGGCGCGACTTCTAATCACAGTTCGCGCGCAACGCTAGCGCCTCCGTTACAAATTGCGCTGCGCGGTTGCTTCGTGTTGGAACGATGATGTGCGATATACGTTCATGTGCTGAGCGTTTTTCATGCCCTTGCCGTGAGAGGTCCAACCATGCCCAAAGTGAGCACAATCACCACGCTGATCACGTCATTGACATTGGCGTTCGCTCCACCGGCCATGGGTCAGGACGATTCAACCCCGGAGTGGAAACGCCGTAAGGTCGCTTGGCCCGTGACCATGCGCTCGCTCCAAGCGGCCAGTGCGGATAACTATCCAGCAGCGGCAAGGGCGAAGTTTGCAGCCGTGCAAGTGCCTGTTCTCGCTGCGCCGGATATGACCGACGTCGAACGGCAAACGTTTGCTGAATCCGTTTTGGTGCTCGACGATGGCTATGTTGCTGAGTTCCGTCGCGGACCCACCGACATCGTCCTCAATGGCACCTTGGCCTATGCGCAAGTTGAAGGCGCGAACCAGCAAAGACGCACCGAAGAATATCTGGTGGAACGCAGCCTTGACGGGCTGAGCGTTCACTTCACGCGCTATAATGTGGATTACTTGATCGAATTTCGCTGCGCTGAGGCCAGCGGCGAAGACAATGACTGCATTTCTGCAGACGCCGCCAAGGCGTTCAGCCGTGATCTGATTGTTGTGGGAGGGGCAGGACTTTGACCGTAAACCGTTCGCGCACAACCCTGCTGTGTGCAGGTGCGGCCGCGCTCGCTGCGGGCTGCGCTGCAAGCCAAGTGAACACCGGAGGCGGTCCAGCGCCGAACCCGCCTCCTGCAATGGCGGCCGATTGCGGCGTGCCCAATCCTTCGAGCCAATCATTTTCCTACTTTCCCACCGGGGACTTGGAGCCCGGCTCAGGAAGCGGGACCAGCGATCCCACCGTTTACATGCCCGGCATGGTGTTTCCGATTGCTGATCATGCGTCCTATTTGAACACGCAAGTGTATAGCTTAGGCGGATCGGCCGTGGGCGGGGATCAATGTGATGCGCGCAATTATGACTACCCCTGGCGCAATAATTTCTGCGAAACGCGCTCATCCGAGCGCAACACCCTCAATTGCCCTCAAGACAACGTGCATCAGGGCCAAGACATCCGCGCCGGTTCACCACAATTGTGTCAACAAATCCGACAAACCTCACCCAACCAGCGCACGCAAATCCCCGTGGTGGCAATCGAAGACGGCGTGATCTCCTATGTGGGCTCGTACACCGTCAATCTGCGCGCCAGCGGCCGGATCACGCGTTACATGCATATGAATATGGATGCGCTGCAGGTTGAGCGCGGCGATCAAGTCCAGGCGGGACAAGTCATTGGCTTTCTGTCCAATGATTTTGGCGGGACCCCGACCACGTTTCACCTGCATTTGGAATTCAATCACAATATTGACGGCGCAGGTTGGACCTATGTGAACCCCTACACGTCGCTTGTGCGCGCCTATGAGCGCTGTTTGGGCAAATCAGGCGTTGTGGTCACCGATCAGAACAACTTTGTGACATTGACCGGATCGCGTGACGGTTAGGACCGGCGCGAACTCGCAGGATAATCGCGCTGTGTCACACCTGTGCGATCGCGCTTTAGCCTGGTATCCATCCTCCCTACGTCCCTCAAGGTTTCACCGCGAAAGGGTATGGGCATGGCGGATGCGCAACGTGAAGCAGGCGTTTTGACGGGTCAGGGGGCGTGGAGCGCAACAGACAAAGCGTTCCATGCAAAACTGCGTCAGTTGATGACCGTGCACGGCGCCGTGATGTGGGTGGCGTCGGGCATCGCCGCACTGGGGTTCTGGGCGATGAAGATGTACGGCGCAGGGCCGATCGGCTCGGTGGCGGTGGCCGCCACGGCCGCGGGCCTGTTTGGCGCAGGCGGCGTGGTGATCACCTGGATTTTGATCCATGACACGCTGGACTTGAAGTTCCGCCAGATCCGCTCGCGCGCCAAAATTGGGGCTGAACGCATCAATGTCGATGATACCGAACGCGCCGCCAGCGGCGTGCAAGATGTGATTTACGAGTGGTACCACATCCGCGAAACCCTGCGCTCTAAAGACATCACGGCGATTATCTTCAGCTTCTCCATGCTGTTGTCCGGAGTGGTGCTCGCCGCGCTGGCGGTGACCTATTGTTTTGCCGCACCGGTGTTGTGGGCTGTCGAGCCTCCCACCGCTTACGCCATTGGCGGACTTGTCGCCCTGATTGGCGTTGGCTTTGGCGTGGCCGGGGCGCTGCTTGGTCAGTCCGTGCGCGGGGCGCGGTGCTATGTGACCGACGCGGTCGACCCGTCCGAAGCGATCCAAGCGCGCATGCGCGCACTGTTGGCGGAGGTCAAGGAGCTGCGCCGGCATGGCGTGATCGCCCCACAAAGCTCAGAGGCGTCCGGCGGAGCGTCGGTGTAGTCGATCACCCCACATGATCGCGATATGTGTTGGTGATCGGATAGCGCCGGTCGCGGCCGAAATTCTTGCCGCCGATCTTTGCGCCCGGCGGGGCTTGGCGGCGCTTGTATTCATTGCGGTAGAGAAGGTTTTGCACCCTGGCCACGGTCTCAGGGTCATGGCCGCGCGCAATCACGGCCTCGATGTCTTCCTCGCGGTCGACGAGCCCGCGCAAGATATCGTCCAGCACCTCATAGGGCGGCAGTGAGTCTTCGTCCTTTTGATCCGCGCGCAGTTCAGCCGAAGGCGGTTTGGTGATGATGCGGTCAGGCATGACCGGACCGTCGGGGCCGAGCAAGCCGTCAACCTTGCCCTCATTGCGCATGCGGGCCAATTCAAACACCTCGGTTTTGTACAAGTCTTTCAACGCGTTATACCCGCCATTCATGTCGCCATAAAGCGTGGCGTAGCCCACGGCCATCTCCGATTTATTGCCCGTGGTCAGCACCATGTGGCCGTGCGCGTTGCTGAGCGCCATCAGCGTCGCCCCGCGAATGCGCGATTGTAGGTTTTCCTGCGCCACCGCCCCGCCAGGCGTTTGCATGTGCCGATCGAGCATATCGCCGAACGCGCCGACAGCAGGCTCGATGGGGATGGTGTCAAGCTTGACGCCCAGCAGTCTCGCGCATTCAGCCGCATCATCCAGGCTCTCCTGGCTGGTGTAGCGCGAGGGCATCATCACGCACCACACCCGGTCGGCGCCCAGCGCATCGACAGCGATGGCGGCGGTGAGCGCGGAGTCGATCCCGCCCGAGAGCCCAATCACCACGCCGGGGAAACCGTTTTTGTTCACATAATCGCCCACCGCCAGGCACGCAGCGCGGTAG